>CAYJCI010000072.1:0-9501 GCA_964368595.1 uncultured Desulfovibrionaceae bacterium | reverse complement strand
GAGTTCAAACAAACTATTCGATGAAAAAATGTCCACAAAAGTGTTGCCTTTCCAAAGGTCAATATGGGACATGGAAATAAGAAAGTTTTAACAGCTTATATGAATGCGGACGACTACGAGGCCATTAAAAAGATAGCCAGGCAAACGCGGCTTTCCGTGTCGGAGTTCGTTCGCCGAGTTTGTCTTGGATATGAACCAAAAAGCAAAGTAGACCAAGAAGCCGTCTTGGCCTTGATTAAGGTCAGTGCCGACTTGGGCCGCTTGGGTGGCTTGTTGAAATTGGGCATCTCCGAAGAGGTTGTTAATCGGCAGGTAGGCAATGCTTTGTTGGACGAAATACGGGCCACGAAGAATCAGCTTAGTGAGAAAGTAAAATCCTTATGATTGCCTAACGTTTTGACTATAAACATGGTAACAATAATTGTCGGTTTTGGCCCTCTATGTGGTCACCGTTTAATCTAAAGGCTAGTTCAAGGAGAATTGTCTATTATTAGCTCCTGACGTTTTTTTAACAATGCTTAACCATATCTTCGTAGTTTATGGTGTATTCTTTGATTAAGCGGTGCAAATGTTGGCGGCTGATATTTAAAGCTTCAGCTGCTTTGCTTATGTTGCCAGAATGCTGAATTAGGGAGGCGGTCAAGAAAGTGCGGGCAAATTCCCTTTCGGCGCGGGCTAGCTCTTTGGCTTTGGCAGATTTATAATCTTCAAGGACAAAGGCCGGGTTGCTGGGCTGATGGAAGTTTTTAAATTGTTCAATAAAGTAATAGGGCAAGTGTTGTTTTTGCAAGGTGATTTCATCTTCAATGACAATGGTGGTTGCGTGTTCAATGATGTGTTGTAGCTCCCGCACATTACCTGGCCACTGGTAGTTTTTAAACATTTCCAGAGTTTCAGCTGAAAATTTGGAAAGTTTTTTATTCAACTTGACCCGGCTAAAACTCAAAAGGGTGTTTGCTAAAAGAATAATATCTTCGTTGCGCTGGCGTAGCGGAGGTATCTCAACTGTTACAACTGCCAACCGATAAAATAAATCTAGCCGCAACTTATTTTCTTTAACAGCTTCAAGGGGTGAAATGTTGGTGGCACTTATAATTCGAGCATTACTTTTAACTTCATAGTTTGAACCAACGCGTCGAAAAGTTTTTTCTTCTAAAAAACGAAGCAGTTTGGCTTGCATTTCCAAGCTGATGGAGTTGATTTCATCTAAAAACAAAGTTCCATTTGCCGCTTCTTCGCATAAGCCTTTTTTCTCCACCGCCCCGGTATAGGCTCCTTTACTCGTGCCAAAGAGCGTACTTTCCAAAAGCGTATCTGGAATGGCATTACAGTTTAGCGCCACAAACGGCCCTTTGGTATGTGGGCTTTCATTGTGGATGCTTTGGGCAAAAAGTTCTTTGCCTGTGCCCGTTTCCCCAATTAAAAGCACTGAAGAAAGTGACTTGGCAATGTTTTTAGCCGCACTGATGGCTGTTTTCATTTGATGGCATTGATGGATTATATTTTCGAACGTGTAAACAGCAGCGTGCTGGATGCTGGCTGAATAAAATGGATTAATGCTTGTTGTGCTAAAGGGGTTGTTGAGCTCTGAATTGTTAAAAACTTTTTTAAATTCTGAGTAAGGCTTGGAAATGCCCAAGGCTCCAACGATTTTATTGGCTTTATAAATTGGTACTGCGTCCATTAACCAATAATATTCTTGATTTGTCCCGGATCTATAACAGTAAAAAACATTCTTTCTGGGGCGGCCAGTTTTCAAAGTCTCTAAAAGAACGCTCTTGTTACCACCTTCAAAATTAAAAACATCAGAAAGTTGCTTTCCAACAACATTAAGAGGAATATCTTCTATTTTATTATTGCCTTCAGCATAGTATAAAATTTTTTCATCTTGGTCTATTAATTCAATGCAATATCCAATTTTTTTTAATGCATCTAAAACGTGATAATCAATCATTATAACCAACACTTTCTGAAAATTTAAGGCTGTATATAAGTTACATTTGGCTTCTTTCATTGCTTGAGTAACGGTTATTTATTTCGTATGCAGGCCAAATGCTCTCCACCTGTCCGTCAATTATTTAATAGTAAACTCTGTTTCGCATTCCCTGTAACATTGAAGGTTACTACCCCCTTAAGTCACTTAATTGCTTGAAAGTTACCTTGTCAAGCGCCATGTTCCACTGTAACCTGTCAGGAGACATAAGTGGTTTTTTTAAACTCTTGGCTTTTAAACGAAGTTAACTAGTTTGATTTTAGCCATATATTCCAGACGCCATTTTTACAATAATTACAATTATGTACTGAAATTGCAATTATTTACATACTGATTTTAAATGCACATTTATTTTAAGTCAACCCATTTGTAAAAAACAGAATCAAGAAAAAATATTCTAAGTTTTGGCGCGATATTTGCTAATCAATTTTCAGTTGCAAACTAAATCTTTTAAAATATTTTTCCGAGTTTTTCAAGCAATAAATACTTCTTTATTGTTAAGAAAAAACACGCAAGAACTTCATCTTGCATCACAAACCTACATCATCATAAGGAGAAAACCAATGCAATTACAACCTAAATTAACAATGTGTGGTCCCGAAGAGCTGGCAAAGCTTCACGAAGCATCTCTTAAGCTTTTAGCTGAAACAGGTGTTGTTTTTCATGAGCCGGAAGCATTGGAAGTTTTTAAAAAAAATGGTGCAAAAGTAGATGGTGAAATCGTCTATATCAGTGCTGATATGGTAGAAAAAGCGTTAAAATCTACCCCCAGCTCCTGGCATTGGCAAGCTCAAGATGATGCAAACTCCTTAACGGCCGGCAATGGGCCTCTTTTGGGTGCGATGGTCAGCGCCGTTGAGATTATTGAATATGATGGTAGCCGTCGTCCCAGCGCTTTAAAAGATGTGCGCCAAATCATTCAATCAAGTCAGGCGTCTCAATATATGAATTTTGTTACTAGCATGGTTGTTGAAGCCAATGATGTAGCACCGGATCACCGCCACCTTTTCGTGACTTACGAAACCCTAAAACATTGCACCAAACCATTTGGCGCTTATAATATTCTGCCCAATGGTCAACGGGCTGCTGAAATTTTAAATATGGCTGAAATTGTTTTTGGCACCTTAAAACCGGGTAGCAAAACTCCCATTTTGCTTTCAGCTACCCCGGCAAGCCCTTTAAAATATGAACAATCCACCATACAATGTATTATGGAATTTGCCAGACGCGGTCAAGCTGTGGCACTTAGCCCTTGCGCTTTGGGCGGCTTATCGGCCCCCATTGATTATATTGGCTCTTCACTTTTACAAAACGTGGAGATTTTGGCCGGTTTAGTTTTAATTCAACTCATCAACCCCGGAAACCCGGTCGTTTACCATGTAAGTAACCACACTGCCAACTTTAAAGCGGCCACAAGTTCATGGGGTAGCCCTGAATATGCGTTAATCATTTTACCTAACTTGGAATTGGCCAAGCGTGTTTATAATTTGCCCATTCGGGTCTGTTCAGCACCGACTACAGCCAGAGCTGTTGACTATATGGCCGCCATGGAAACAGCTCACAGCATGTTAGCGATGGTCTTAGGCGGAGTTGACTTGGTTTACTGCTCAGCCGGCACTTTGGAAAACCTCAAAGGTTATTCCTACGAAAAACAAATTTTAGATGAAGAGATTTTCAGCCGGGCTAAAAAAATGTATGACGGCATCACCTTCACCGACGAAACCCTCTCAGTTGATCTCATCAAAACCGTTGGCCATGGTGGAAATTACCTTACCCAATCGGCCACCGTGAAAAAATGTCGTAAAAATTGGGCTCCTTTAGTTTCTAACTATGATTTGAGCGACACTTCCAAAGCTGATATTTTGCAAAATGCGCATAATATCTGTAAGGCTCGTCTGGAAGCTGCTCCTGAATCACAAATTAGCCCGGGAATTGATGCTGACTTGCAAAAATACATGAAAAAAACTCTTAACCTCAGTTAAATTTTTTTAAGGAACTGTTGAGCAATCAGCAGTTCCTTAAAAGCTATGGCCTTTCCCTAAGTTCAAAAAAAGAAGGTCACAACAATAACAACTTAATTTTGCTCTATGCTTTGCCATTGAAAAGTCATTTGTGTTTGTTGTCAAACATAAATAAAGCGGCATCGCTATAGGCCAGGAGTGGGAATAATATGGAACAAACTAGAAAAAAGGGAGTCGATTTTTCGCTGCTTATCCCGACTTTACTTGTAACTGTGTGCGCCTGCCTTGTTATAATCAGCTTTCCAGAAGCTTCCAATAACTTTTTGACAGCCATGTTTAATTGGGGAACTCAAAGTTTCGGTTGGGCTTTTATCCTTTTTACCATTGGTTATGTCGGCTTAATGCTTTGGTTCATTTTTGGCCCTTATGCTCATAAACGCTTGGGTGAAGGCCCACCAGACCGAAGCACGTTTTCTTGGATTTCCTTGATTTTTGTAGGCTCATCTTCGGCCACCATTGTTTACTGGGCCGTAGTTGAGTTTTTTTATTACGTGCAAAGCCCTCCCTTTGGTGCGGAACCCTTTTCCCAAGAAGCTTATATTTGGGGTTCGGCCTATGGTTCTTACCATTGGGGTGTGGTGCCTTTTGCCCAATATGCGGCCATGGCCGTGCTCTTTGGTTTTATGATTTTTGTCAAAAAGGTTGATACTTCTCGGGTTAGCACTGCCTGCACCACCGTGATTGGTGAACGGCACGCCAACGGCCTGGTAGGTAAAGTGTTTGATACTTTTTACATGACCTCTCTTTTGGTAAGTGGCGCTGGTCTTTCTTTGGGCATGAGCACTCCTTTGGTGGGGACTTTAATTGAACGCGTTTTTGGAATCCCTCACAATTTGGCCATGGATGCGGTGTTGATTATTATTTGGACATTTTTATTTACTCTCACCGTTTATACAGGCTTGCAAAAAGGCATGAAATATATTGCCAATTTTCGAACGGCATGTATTTTAACTTTATTAGCTTTTATTTTCTTGGTGGGCCCCACTTCCTTTATCATCCACAATTCCATTGAATCAATTGGCACGCAAATTTCCAACGTAGTGAGAATGTCGACTTATACCGATGTGTTGGGGAACTCTGGCTTCCCGCAATCCTGGACAGTCTTTTACTGGGCTTTCTTCACTTCCGCCACCTTGACTTCCGGGTTATATTATGGTCGAATCTCCCGAGGGCGCACCGTGCGACAAGTGGCTTTGGGCGTTTGTTTTTCAGGGGCCATTGGCGCGATGATCTTCTTTTGGGTTATGGGTAATTACTCTATTTCCGTTTGTATGCAAGATGAAGAAATGTTCACTCAGTTGATGGGCAAAGATCCCTATGAAGCGATTTTGTATGTGTGGTCACAATTGCCTTTGAAAAACGTAGTTATAGTTGCTTTCTTGTTCTATGCCTTTATTTCGGTGTGGTCATATATGCAAGGCATTTCTTATACTTTGTCCATGGTCTCGGAAAAAGGTCTTTTGGGCACAGAAGAGCCCGGCAAGAAAAACCGTATTTTCTGGTGTGCCTTAACCGGTTTATTAGCCCTGACCTTACTTTTCTTAGGGGGCCTTCAAACCGTGAAAAATGCTGCTGTTATTTCGGCTATTCCTGTTCTCTTTTTATCTCTAATTGCCACTGTGGCTCTTTTAAAAGATATGAAGTCAATTTGGGGAGAAAAAGAAATAAAAGAATAATTAACATTTAAGAAAAATTCTAAGGAAATGTTGTTTAATTAACGTTTCCTTAAGGGTAAAGCCTCTGCCCTACTTATTCAGGGCAGAGGCTTTCTTGAAAGGACATAAGAGCATGAAAATTTTACTTGGCGATTATGATAAATTTTTATTTAGGTTGACTATTATTTTAGTGGTGCCCTTGTGTGCTTTTGCCATGATTGCGACCGAAACTTTTCAAAGTTTTTGGTCTGCTCTCAACCAAGAAGCGTTAACCAAATTTGGTTGGATGTATATTTTAAGTGCCGGTGTTTGTTTGCCTTTTAGCCTAGCTGTCGCCTTTAGCCGCATTGGCAATTTAAAGCTAGGGCGCCCTGATGAAGAGCCTGAATATTCAACTTTCACCTGGGTAGCCATGCTCGTCAGTTCAGGTATCGGAGTTGGGGTCTATTTCTGGAGCGTTTCAGAGCCAATGTTCCATTATATGCAAACTCCTTATTTGGCTGAGCCAGGCACAGAGGCAGCCATGGCGCAGGCATTGGCCATAACTTTTTTCCATTGGGGTTTCCATGGTTGGGCCATTTTCATCACCATGGGCTTGGCTGTGGCCTATGCCGCTTACCGCTTGGGCCAACCTCTTTCCTTTTCGGCAGCTCTTTACGGAATTCTAGGCGAAAAAACCAAAGGCCCGTGGGGTACGCTTTTAAACCAGCTCTGCTCTTTTATAACCGTGGTTGGCATCGCCTCAATAATTGGCTTAGGTATTTTATCGCTTACTTTTGTCGTCGGTGATATTACCGGCCTTGAAACGACTGCGACCGTAAAAGTTTTAATGGCCATTGTTTTAGCTATTATCTATACTTCATCAGCGGCTGCCGGGTTGACAAAAGGTATGGCCCGCATGAGCGACCTGAATATTATCATCGCCATTTTTATTTTGCTATTTGTGTTTTTCGTCGGCCCCACAAATACCATTATCAATAATTTAATTAATGGTTTTGGTGCTTATCTTGATAATCTTATGTATATGTCCTTTTGGATTGACACCACCAAAGGAGCCGACAGCTGGTCGGCTGGGTGGACTCTATACTATTGGTCTTGGTGGCTGGCCTGGACACCATTTATGGGCGGATTTGTGGCCCGGATTTCCAAAGGCCGCACAGTGCGTCAAGTTCTATTGACGGGCATCAGCCTGCCTTCGTTAATGATGATTGTCTGGTTTGGCATCATGGGTGGAGCTGGTTTTGACATGCAAAATAACGGCCCCGTTGATTTGTGGGCCAGCATTCAATCGCAAGTTGAATCAGGAATTTTTGTCATGCTGGAAGCTTACCCTTTAGGCAAAATAATCGTGGTGGTTTCTTTAATCAGTTTAGTTTTATTTCAAGTGACCTCAGGTGATGCCGGAGTTAATTATGTCAGCATACTTTTTGCCAAAGGCAACCCAAACCCAACTGTTGGCATGAAATTGACCTGTGCTGTTATTGTCTCTTTACTACCAATTTCCATGATTTTGGGCGGAGGGTTAAAAGCTGTGCAAATAATGACTTTGGTTTTGGCATTACCGTTGACTATAGTCTTGGTTTTAGCCCTTGTTTCTATTGTCGGTATGTATCGACACGACCCCAACGCCCAAGCTGATTTAAAGAAAAGCTAATAAATCAGCGTTTTCTTAATAGTGGAAAAACTTAACACCTAACCTCTCGAAAGGAGAACAACCATGAATGTTGAAACTTGTATTAAAGAAAGAAGAAGCGTCAGAAAATATACTGAGGCTGAAATTAGTGTGGATACTTTGAATGAAATTGTGGAGCTGGCCCGTTATGCTCCTTCTTGGACAAACTCGCAAGTTGTGCGTTACCATATTATTAGAACTCCAGAACTTTTAGCTGATGTGGCGAAAAACGGTGTACACGATCTTGAGTGGAACGCTAACATAATTGCTGGTAGTAAGGCTTTGGCTGTTATTTCCGTGGTGGAAAAGATTTCCGGTTATGAAAAAGATGGCAGTTTCAGCACCACCCAAAAGGATCGCTGGGAGGTTGTGGATGCCGGACTTGCCATTCAAACTTTTTGCCTGGCTGCCCATGCTAAAGGCATAGGCAGCGTCATTTTAGGGCTTTTCAATGAAGCCTACATTGGGCCGGTTGTCAAGCTCCCAGCCGATCAACGCATTGTCGCCCTTGTCGCCCTTGGCTATCCCTTAGAGCCGGACAAAGCCGCCCCCCCACGCAAAGTAGTTTCTGAACTTGTCTCTTATGTTTAAACTATAACTTTTTGTAGTGGCTTTTGTATGGACTGAACAAGAAGCAATGACTATGCGTGACCATTGTTGGAGTTTGAGAAAGAATACGAGTCATTGTTTGGCTTTAGGGTAGTGCTAGCTCACCTGTCTTTTGGAGCCAATATCCGGCAATGTGTAGAAATGACTTCAACTTTGTTCCAATAGCTGTAATCGCACGGCTGCTTTCAGGCATTCTTCTTTTCGTATTTCCTATCCTTTGGCGAGCTAAATTAAACCTTAGCTCGCTTCTTTAATTTTAGAACTCATGACACATTCTGACTAGCAATAGCCGTCCGATAAAGATTTTTTCAAGCTTATTTTTTTGTGGGTATTTTAGTGGGTATGCTCAAATGCCAGTAGAAATTATCGTATAAA
The DNA here is from genome assembly GCA_964368595.1 of uncultured Desulfovibrionaceae bacterium. GTDB lineage: Bacteria > Desulfobacterota > Desulfovibrionia > Desulfovibrionales > Desulfovibrionaceae > CAYJAD01. The sequence goes on along the minus strand of CAYJCI010000072.1, from coordinate 1,176 downwards.
ATCAAGCTATTGTGCGCCAATATATATTCCGAATGTGGCAAACCATAGAAAGTAAAGCCGCCGGTATTGAGCAGTTCCGAAAGGGCGATAATCTGGCCCGGACGATTGACGATGTGGCCAGCGAAGCGGGCCGGCAGGGCCGGCGGCCAACGCCGACGCCGCTTCGCTTGCTTCGAGCAGAATAAGGTTGGGCTCCGGTCGATAATTGTATTCCAAATGAAAATCCGCCCGTGGAGGTTAAAGCCTCTTTTAAGGGCTGATTTTCATTTGGAATACGTCCTCCCCCGGACTACTTACGTGACTTCGCTGGGGGCGAGAGAAGAAAGGCAATTAAGCAGTGCTTCCCTCAAAATGACCAGCTGACTGTGGCGTTTCCGGTATAGCCGGTGCGGGTGCCTTGGTGGGCTTGGACGCCGAGGTCAAAGTGGAGGTTACTGTCGCCGGCCGGGGTGAAGCCGAGGCCCAGCTCGCCAATGTAGGTGCTACCCGAGAGGTCGGTGGAATCGATGGCCAAGCCCTCCACCGTGCCGTTCAGTTCGCCGTCGAATTCGTGTTCGAAGCGCAAGCCGCCGTAGATGTCCAGCGCACTGCCGCTTTCAAAGAGGGCCGTGTGGGTGTAGCGGGCCCCCGCTTGCAGGCGGTGGGAATCGGCGTCGCTCATGGCGAAAGCTTGTTGCAGTAAGACGAAATCACTGCCGTCTTGGTGGGTGTAGAGGTATTTGCCGAAGAAATCCAGCGAGTTAGTGGCGTTCAGGTTCCAAATGTAGCCCAGCCCCAAGTGGAGGCCGTAGTAAGTGTTGGTGGCGTCGTAGCTGGCTTTTTGGAGCGCATTGGTCAGGGGATCGCGGAAATCATAGCTGGTGTAATCGCTCTCAACTTGGCCAAGGTGGAGTGACCCCTCAACGTATGGGGTGTTGCCGGAAGCCGTGGCGAAATCATAGCGGCCCAAGAACCCGAAGCCTAAGGAATCGGAATCGCCATAGCCGTAAGCGCCTGTTATGTCGCCTTTAATGTGGTAACCTGCTCTGGTGCCGGAAAGGAAGGCGCTTAAGGTTAAATCGCCCGTGGCCATTTCTTTGGTGTAGGCCAAACCGCCGACCATTGAAATGCCGCCCAGGTCAATTTCCGAGTTATCATCGTAATTTAAGTTACTGCCGTAAAAGTTGAGGAAGGGGG
>CAYJCI010000071.1:0-9539 GCA_964368595.1 uncultured Desulfovibrionaceae bacterium | reverse complement strand
AGCAAAATTTATTTTGCGTAGCTTCCACAATTTATTGTGGGGAAAAAGGGTTTGGGAATATCCCAACAAGCTGCAAGGGTCGCAATGGGCGACCACTTGCCCTGCTTGCCGAAATCGTGTCCCTTTAGTTCGTACCTCTCCAAAGTGAGATAAAACAAGGGTTTTTGCATAAAAATCACACAGTGAAAATTCCCGATAAGTGGAAGCAAAGTTAAGTTTTCTCGATAAGTGGAGGAAAACTGGTTAAAGTTGATACTATATATTCGTATCTGATAATAGAAACACGAATTGGCTGAAACCATTAAACAGTCTATCTGTTAAGATTTTATTAAAATAGTTTTCTGTGAGTAGGCTTCGCTTTTGTCGGTTTTAATGGTTCGTTCCAGTTCCAAGCTAATATAGTTCTATATAGTTCTGCTCTATCAGTGATAGATGCACGTTTAAATTCTTCATACGATTTAAACTCTAAATTATTGTCATTAACAAATTTAATAAACTGCGGATTGTTTTGATACTTTGTAGCAGTTAAGCTCTGAGCAAGTATGTTCTGCCCATAGTAATGTGGATACTTTTCTTTATAAGGCAAGTCGCCATACGATGCATTAAAGCTCTTAGGCAATAATAATAAATCTCCAATTCCGTTTCTTGTACTTGCAAAATCCAATTCATTATCAAACTCATCAGTGTGTCGCTCAAAATGATTTGCCCAGATATGCTCAACTTCAATATCTTTTTTGTTTAACATATAATCATGTTCATTTGAATTGCTTGCAACAATTTCTGTAATTAGAGCTAAAAGAACTTTTAAACGATGTCTATTTTGTTGGTTTAATGTTGGTGCATCTTCAAGTTTCGGACCATCAATTGGATCTGTTGCAAGTAAAGCCTCTAATTGCTCAACATTTAAACCACGCATCTTTTGGCAAAGTTCATATATAGGTGTTTCCATTGCACTCTGAGAAATCATCCAATGTTTCCAAACACGCCATGAAAGAACTTTGGTGAGATATTTTGCTACCAGTTTTATTTTTTTCTCTACAATCTCTGAGCTATCATTGTAACTTATTGCAGATAAAATAAGGGCAGGTTGTAATGTAAAACCATAGTCACTATTCACAATTAGGTACAAGTATTCTCGTGTATTTCGTTCTTGAATTAAATTCAAAATTTTAGCGTAGACATCAGCAAAATATTGTATTTCTTGAATGAAGTTTATGAAATTAGAAGAGTGTAACAATCCAAGTTTATCACTATTATCTCTTACCCAACGATGGAACTCTTTACCTATACGAGTGAAGTCAGACTTTGAGTTTTTTGCTTGCGAAAAATCTTCAGCAAAATGACCTCTAAAGAATATTTTGAAAAATTCAAATTCTGCTTTTGATTTTGAAGATAATTTTATATTCACAAGCGATTTTACAACACTATCAAATATTTCAATATTTTTTAATCGTGCATCTTCATCAATGTTTGCCAGCAAATAACTGCGAAGCATCTCAACTTGTGTAAGAGATAACCCTCTGTCATTCATAGTTTCAAAAATCACATAAGCAAACTCATCACTATTAGTCCATACCTTAGAGAACATAACTTTTTCTTTTAACCAATAAACAAAGCTAACTATGTTATTATCATTTATTCTGTCATCCCAACATTCATCAAAATCTGAATATCTATCGACTAGGTTTTGAACTGAAATAGTATCGTTCTTCTTAACTATGTAAGCTCCAGTTTGAAACAATGACAGCATACACTCTTTTCGTTCTTTAATGTCTAAATTAAATAATTTTTCGCCATAATCGTCGCCATAGATTAAGTCTTTAATATCCATCGGAAAATCAGTAACTGTTCCAAATTTACGAAGTAAATAAATAAGAAATAGTGTTAAAGTTGTTATTCTTTGTTGCCCATCTATGATAGAACTTCTTTCGCCTGCTTTTAACGATACAACTATCTCTCCCATAAAGTATGGGTCATATAGTTTACCATCTCTTAATGTATCGCCTGCTTTCCAATTCTTTAAAAACTCTGTTGTGAAATCGGAAAGCAAGTCCTCAATTTGCTTTCTTTGCCACACATACTCTCGTTGATAAAAGTCAACATCAAACTTGTCGGTAAACAAGCTTTTTAAAGGATACACTGTACTTTCAACTATCTTGTTTTCCATGTATTATTCCTCCAAAAATTCATATCCTTCATTCGTAATTTTAAATACAGTTCCTTTGTTGTTAGTTTGTTCAATCAAATCCCTCGAAAGTGCAATTTTTAATATGTTTTCCCATTTAGCAGTATCCTTACCATCGCCTCGTATATTCATTGCAGTGCCACCTGCTTGGATTGTAACTCCACCTAAATCTTGAACTCTCATTATGACACTATTTTGTACTTTCGATTGGTTTGCAGTCTGTAAAAGTATTGTTACATCACGTTCAATTTTTTGTTCTTTTTCTTGTTGCTCATACGCTTTAAGAATATCACTTGATTTCAAAGGGTTTTTACTTTTAGTTGAATTTAATTGCCTTAAAACACTATCTAAAAAGGCGTTTCTTTTTTGTTCCCATCTTGCTGGAACTGCTTTTTTTAGATTAAAATCTGCTGCAATAATTTCATAAAGTTCATCTAAACGATGATAAACCTCTGTGCGTTCATCATCTAATTTTATGGCAAGAGTTCCACTGTCTACAACTCCAGTCATTTCGTTATAATTAAAATCGGGCAATAAAATAGAAGTATATTTTGTCTTAGCTACCCAAGCTGCACCCATCTCATTAAGACAAATAGGTCTAGTATAAAAATTATGAGAATGAGCAAAAATAACGTGTAGTTCGTAGTCATTAAAGCTATCTCTTAAAAAGTCATATATTGGTCTACCGAGAGGTATTCCGAACCCAGTTACAGACGTACATATTAAATTAGTATCATCTAATCCTATAAATTCTAACAGGTCTACAAGTAACTCCATATATGCCTTGTCAGCACTTGCATGGCTTATGAAAATTTTCTTTTCTTTCATTTTTTTATGTTTCTCCTTTTTATTTTCTGTTAGTTTTATCCCCCCACTAACGTCTATCATAAGTAAATCTTCTTTGGTTTTTAGTATAATTTCAAGGTTTTCTTTCAACTCGTTTTTGTTAAAACAATAATCATTTGATTGAATATCGTTTATGTTTTTGACGTACCAGTTGTGAATATCTGTGATGCTTCTAGAAATAAGATTGAAATCTTGTTTAGATATTCCTTCTTCTAATTTATTGAAAAAATTTGTTATATTACCCCCATTGTTATATGCAAAGATTTCGGTTTTAATGCCCTCTAGCGAATAATTCAAATTGTCAATTACAGATTGAAATTTTTCCTCAGCATTAAATTGAGGTTCTAACTTCTTATTGGTCTTGATGGTAGTGGATTTTGTGCTTTCGAATTCTTTCTCTAAAGTTTTGAGAACACCCAGCATCTCTACACAAGTCCTATCAGTTTTTTTATGAAAGCATAACCGATGTATCCGATTATATAAAGGATGCTTTTTCAAATGCGTTTCATTAAAAACTTCAATTTCACTTAACCACTGTGAACTAGCAATTTCATTACTATCATCAAAGTCTACAACAAATCCAGTAAACTTTTCTCCATCATTTATTAGAGATTTTATTTTACCTATCATCGTTCACCTCGTCTACCACCACAGCTTGCCCATTCATAAGCATAGGCAATATCCAATCTCTAAGTTCGGTTAGTTGTTGGTTTTCTTCTGCATATTGATTTTTCATAGCAAATATTGGTGCTACTATTTTACTAAATTCATCTATGCATTGCTTCTTCGGTAGAATACACTTTATATTAGAAAATGAAGCAATTCTGATGCCTTTGAAAATACTGCCTGTTGAATGTGCAGATGCTTCTTGAACAAACATGTCACTGGACAAAAATATGTACAAGTAGTATGGAGAGACTAATGTATTTGCTCTGATGGAGAATACAGATTCATTTATATCCCAACCAACAGGTTCGCTTGTTATTAAGTAGCAACGTCCCAACGGGGCGATGCTCGCAAATAGAATGTCGCCTATTGAAACATCTGACCTTTTATGCACAAGTTTTCTTGCTTCTTCATCAATGACATCGCATTTAGTAAAATCAATTAACCCATTAGGCATGATGTTTTTTACTGTAATGTATTTAATGTGTCCGTTCCCTAAAGCAAAATTGTCCCTTGGATTGAGACCAGTATTTATACTTTCAATACACTCGCTAACGTTAACTACTTTCCACCCCTGTGGTATCTCTCTTTTCAACTCCTCATTATAAACCATAGCACCACCACTTGATTTATAAGGTTTTCCATTTTCGTCTGGGAAGTCATACTGTGTAAACCAGTAATCATAGATTGTCTTAGCCATGTCCTCAAGCTCTGTAATGATTTTTTTGTTATTTTGGATTTTTTTGTCTATTGCAGAAAATATATTACCTATTTTTTCTTGTGCTTCAATATCTATCAAAGGTATCGGAATGCTCTCTATTATATCTTTGGATAATGAATATCGTTGACCACTTCCACTTGCACTAAATTCAAAATATTGTTTTGCATAATTTGAATTTAACAAACAATTTAAGTACTTGCCATTTATTTTTTCGGAATTAGGCGTAATCAAGGCACAATGATAACCTAGAATAACATCATCTAAATCTTCGGATATATATGTAGGTATGCCTATATCAAACTTTGTTTCACTATCTTTTGTAATCGCTACTTGTCCTTTTATTAATTTAAACTTTTCTAGCTGAGCATTGCTTGCAGTAGCTATCATAAAATTTGAAGCATGGTCTTTAGTGATCGCCCAATTATAATAAACATCTGTAAAATTACAAAGTTTAGTGCTTTTTTCATTTGGTTTGCTTTTTTTATCAACATTACTTAATTCTACAGTTGCAACATTTGATAAGTTAACCTTATTCATACCTCACCTTACCTAACTGCTCCATAATTTCCTTTTGAAGCTCATCACCATCTGTAAATAGTTTTTTTAGGTTTGTTTTATATGTTGTCATTTTTTCATTAAATTCGTCGTCTGTTATGTCAATATATTCAATTTTAATATCAAAATATTGTCCTGCATTAAGTGAATATTGTTTAGCTTTGATTTCATCATAAGTTACAGCAACTGAAAGTTCGTCCACTGGCTCTTTATTCAAAAATGTATTAACGATAGTGTCAATTTCATTTTGTGTCAGTCTGCGTTTTTTGTTATTTCCATCTTGGTATTCTTCGCCCATCTTAGAAGCATCTATTAACACAACTTTTTCTGTTTTCTTAGAATTATCAAAGAACAAAACAGATACGTTTGTACCAGTGTTTGCAAATACATTTGGTGGCATAGAGATACAGCCATACACGATTTTCTCATCAATGATATGCTTTAAAACCTTATTTTCAACACCACTTTTCGCAGTTATAAAGCCAGTTGGAATAACAATAGCACCTTTACCGTTTGATTTTAGCGAATTTATAACGTGCTGGATAAACAATGTGTAAATCGCCATACTGTCCAGTTTTTTGTTTGGTACATTAGGAACACCTGCCCAAAATCTAGCAGGTTGTGCTGCAAGTTTTTCTCTGTTTTCCGAAAAATCCATTTTAAACGGAGGGTTTGACACCACAAAATCAAATTGACGTAAACTTTGTTCGTCATCACTTCTATGGTATGGGCTTGTTAATGTGTCACCTTGTATTGCGTGGTCAAGAGAAGATACCAAGCCATTTAGTATAAGGTTTAGCTTTAACATCTTATTACTTTTTTGTGATATATCTTGTGCAAAGATAGTACATTTATCCTCACCAATTTTGTGACTAAGTGCCATTAAAAGAGTGCCTGTTCCAGCTGATGGGTCATAGCACTCTATATTGTGCAATTCTTTTGCATTGCCGACTAGAAGCCTTGCCATGATAGTTGCAATAGAGTTTGGAGTGTAGTATTCAGCATATTTGCCACCACCTGCTGTATTGTAATCTTTGATTAGATATTCAAAGATAGCAGCAAAAAAGTCGTAATGCTCATCAAATGCTTCTTCAAATGAAAACGTAACCAGTTTATCAACTAACGCTCTTGCAAAATCTGCTCTTTGCCCATCGTCTGTAACCAAAATTGTTAGTTTTTCAAATAATTTAATTCTAGTCCTGTCGCTTGATAGGGTGGAAAATATATCTATATTTGTATCAGCTATATTTACCATTGTGTTATCAAAGATGAGGTCAAAATCGCCCTTGCTTTGATTATTCCAAAGATAGGATATTAAATGCTCTGGTTGGAGCATAGGAGTATTAGGGTCTAACTTATCAAGCAAATCTAATCTGTCATCTTCGCTCATTTCACTATATGCAGTTTCCCATTTTTCAGATTTTGAAATCACATCACTGATTTTCTTTAATTGATAGCCGAATTTATCATTTAAAAATTTGTACAAAAACACTTGTGTGATAATTTTATACTCATTGCCATCGTTACCCATACCATAAGCACTACAAGTAGCTTTTAAGCCATCTATAAGTGCTATTGTTTTTTCTTTAATCGCCATAAGTTCTCCTTTATGCAACAGTATAAGTTGCGTTATATTGGTCTAAATATTGTTTTGTTATTCTACTTTGAATAAATACTCTGTCACTGCGTTCATTTTGTAGGTTTAGCTTATCTAAGCCTTGTGTTATTTGTTGCATAACAGTTTTTTCAAAATAGGCATCCTTTTTTAAAATATCATTTCTGTCATAAACCTTTTGGTCTACGTCTGATTTAATAAACGTAAGTACACTCATTATATCTTCATCATATTCAGAAATAATAGTTTTTTCTTTACGCTCTTTTCTTTCTGCGTTTTCTTCTCTAATACGCTTATGAACTCGAGCAAACTTAGTATCACCATTATATTTTTTTACTAGGGCATTGTTTCGCTTTTGAAGTTCTGCTAGTTTTTTCATAATATCATCTAAAGCTTTTGAATGTTCATTGAAAATTGCTATACTATCAATTACAAATCCATGCTCTTTAAACCTTTGCATAAATGCTTCTCTAAGTGTGATGTATTCGGGGTCATCTTGGTCAATATTTGAGGTGAATTTATTAACGGCTCTTTGCCATTTTTGTTTAAATTCTTCCTTTTCACCCGACACAAGTTTCATTTCTTCTTCACTAATTTTACTGAAATTGAAAGTTATATCTTGCATTGCTTCGTTAACAAGCATTTTTGTTTCATCATCACCCGAAAACATTTCTTTTTGGTTAATCATGTCAATAGTTCGACTAACTTCTGAAATCATTGCAGGAAGTTTTGGCAAATCTAATTGCTTGAAAACTTCTTTCAGCTCTTCGTCGCCAAAGGTACGAACAATATTGCAACAATCTCTTGCAGCGATAAGTATTTTCCTAAGTTTTAAAAGTTCTGCTTTATCCTCTATTGTTGAAATTTCATTGCTGAATTCTTCGACATTATCTGTGGAGTAGTTAAAAAGAACTTGTCTAACTTCACGCATTTGTTGTATAAGGGTTTCTCTGTCCTCAATTATTTGAGAAAAAGTATCAGTAGCGTTACCCTCACCAGTTTCTGCTTCATCATTAAAACGATTAAGCTCTTTCAAATATGCTTTGTTAGTTTCATCAAAATTTTGCTTGATGTTAGCAAAGTCAATTACATAGCCATAACGATTTTCCTTATATGGTCTATTTACTCTTGTTAATGCTTGTAGTAAATTGTGGTCTTTTAATTTTCTCCCGAAGTACAATCTTTTTAGTCTAGGTGCATCGAAACCAGTTAAAAGCATGTTAAAAACAATTAAAATATCTTTTGTCATGTTCTTTTTGAAGTCTTTTACAGTTTGCTTTCTTGTTTCTTTATCATCACTATCATAAAGAATTAGTCCAACTTTAAAATCGCTTTTCAAAGATGAATTTGCATTGATTTCCTTTTGCACTATATCAAAATAAGTTGCTAGTTTTCGTGCTTGCTCACTTGTTTCACAAATTACCATACCACCTAAAGTGTCATCTCCACGAATTACTCTGAAATTCTTTAGGTCATTTATTATAAAATTCAGTAGTTCTTTTACGTAAACATCGTGTTCTACAATATCACTTTTCTTTATATCTTTCTTTTCAACTAAGGTTTCCAACTTCTCATAAATTTTAGATAATTTTTCTTTGTACGAAGTTTCTATATCTTCTCTGATGATTTTTAAAGTATATCCATCTTGAATTGATTTATCATAGTAGTAAGTGTGGATATATTCGCCAAATACTTTCCACGATGCTCTTTCATCACTTAGCAAAGGAGTTCCTGTTAATGCAATCTTTATTGCATTTGTATCTGCATCAAATAAATTTGCAAGGAATGAACCTTGTGGTTTATAACCTCTATGTGCTTCATCAATAATAAAAATACGTTGCAAGTTCGTTGCATAGGAAGGTAGTTCAACCTTTTCTTTGTCTTCAGCAAATCTTTGAATATTTACCACTGTAACTTCAGCAGTGCCAGTGTTACCTTCTTGTGATGCGTTGTTTTTGAATTGTTCCATTAACTCGCTTCGTGAATTTGCAGTTTTTACTTGCAATCCTCTTGCTTCGAATTCTTGTGATGCTTGCTCTAATAGGTCTAGTCTATCTACAATGAAATAGAACTTTGCAACCTTGTTTTCTTTAGCTAAGTGGTCGGTGAGTATTTTATTGAGATAGTAGGATAATGCTGTTTTACCACTACCTTGCGTATGCCATATTACACCCGAGGTAACACCCTCGTTTAGTTTGTTTTTTACTGCTAGTGAAGCGAATAATTGTTGATAACGCATAATATGTTTTTGGTCAGTGTATTCTATTTCACCATCAACTTCTTTTTCCATTCGCACATAGCAAATTGCATATTTTAAAATGTACAATAAACGCTCTTTACTGCACATTGATGTCAGTATTCTGTTGGTAGGCGTTGTTTCTTTTAAGTTCGTTTGATATTCGGGAGCAGTATGTATTACTTGGCAGTTGAAATCGCTTAATATCTTCTTTTCTACTTTTTTATCAATTTCTAAATACTTGTATTCCTTGTTATACGGTGCAACATCAAGGTTTGAAGGATTTTCTTCCCTAAAACAGTTAAATGGTGCAGATTTTCTCGCTGATGTACAATAGAATGCTCCCTCTATAGGAACGATACCTCCAAGAGTGTCATATTCCTTATTATTTGAAAATATCATTAGTTGTGTTATGTTAAAAAATCTTCTAAATTTTTTGTTCGGAAAGCGAACATTAGTCAATCTTGTGCTTTCGGCAACCATCCCACCATGGTTGTTAGGCTTTTTCACTTCAACAAACACTAATGGTAAACCATTAACAAATAATGTGATGTCGGGTCTAAATTCATCTTGATCCCTTTTGCAAGTAAACTCAGCAGTATAATGAAATGTATTCTTACTTACATCATCAAAGTCAATTAATTTTATTGGGGACACAGTTGTAAGCCTTTTATAAAAGCTCTTACCTAAATCATCATTATCTAATTCTTGCTTA
>CAYJCI010000070.1:4760-9583 GCA_964368595.1 uncultured Desulfovibrionaceae bacterium | reverse complement strand
GCAGCGGCTGCAAGTTTTTTCTTAGCTTTGGCGGCTGGAGTTGTTTCGTAGAAAAGATAACAACCAAGAGCAAGTACGAATAAACCAAAGTAACCAATATAATCACTAAAATCTACTTTGCCTTGGGTGAGTACAGGAATTAGTATTGAACCTGCAAGAGAACCAACGCCAAGGGCAATGCCTAGAGGCAGAACTAGTCGCCCAAGGCTATACTGCTTAAATGAAGAAATTAAAGCAGAACAACCAACAAGCCATTGGTTTGATACGCGAATAGAGTCAGTAATACCTTTGTTTAGCGGTGTTCCCTTACCAAAGGATGCCGCATAGTCACCAAGGCCAAATACACTAACGTGACCAACAGAGGCCATAATACCACCAAATGCACCAACAGTTGAGAAAATCCAACCTACCCAAATGGCCCATAAAAAGCCCATGACTGGGGATATTTGCGGTGCACCAGGAATGCCTAAAAAGCCTTTTTCAGCTGTGGGGTCAATTTTACCTTGTGCAACTGATAAAGCAATGGCTTCATCAAGGCTAAGCTTTTCACCAGATGATGCTTTTTTTGCGCCAGAGGCTGCGTCTTTTGCACCTTCAACTACTGCTTCTACAGTTGACTTAGTTTCAGCAGCAATGCTTGTGTTGCTAACTATTAGGTTTGCTGAAAAGAGTGAGAAGCAAACAAATAGAACTAAAAATAACTTTTTCATGCTGGTTCCTTACTTGTTTTCGCAGCTAGCGCATGGGTCGCCGCTGCCTTTTTTGAAGATAATGAGAGGACAGTTTTTACAGATATCGGAACCAGGGAAAGCATCACCAGGGCGGGTGATTGATGCTGAGCCATTATTAGCGTCCATGCGGCTCTTCATACGTTGCACCATTTTTTGAAGCTTAGTGCCTGGGATAAATACGTTTACCTCACCACGCTCGGTTTTACCAGCGTTGTAAGAACCTGAACATGCAGGGCACATATTGAAGGTATCTTCTTTAAAGCAGAATACTGAGCCACCGCAAGCGGATGAATTGATTGTTACGGCAGGGCGTAAAGGATGCTCATCATTACCAGAGGCATAATCACCAGCAAGGTGATAAGATTGCATATTATCGCAGTAAAAATGTACTACGTCAGGAGTTGTTTTGGCTTTGCCTAGAGGGCCAACGGCTATGGCTTTCATAAAACCCATTTCTACGCGAGGCTTTGAATGTACAAAACGAGCGGCTTGTTCAAGGTCAACACAATATTTGCTGTGAGATTTGATTTCAGCATCGTCTATTTCTTTCCAACCAAAGCTAACATGAGCGTTGGAGCAACCAAGGTCTTTAGCAAAAGCAAGCACGTTTTGATTTGCCATACGTGCGGCTATTTCCCACTGGCAGAAAGTCATAGGCTTAATGGCAACTGTGTACTCATTGTCGGCTGCATACTTTTTTACATCTTCTTCCGTACGTAGAAAATGCACTGCGATTGGGTGGTGATAAAGACGAAGGCCTTCCATTAAAAGGGTTTCCATCTGGGCATTGGTAAGTTCTGACATTTTTTCCTCCTAAATTTAGTTTTACAGCTTCAGTATACTCAAGCTGTGTGCTTTGTGCAATAAAAATTGTCAATTTGATAGATTTTTTTTGTAGTTAATTCAAATACTAGGGCGTAAAATTATGTGAAAAAAAGAACAATCAGTTGCGAACATGCGGAATTATAAAATTAAACTTTTTTGTACTAAAAAACTAAGAATATTTTTTTAAGCTTGCTCTAAAACATGACTTTTGTGGTTGTTTATTGTATGATAGATATTGTTGAACTATTGAAATTTTTAACCGTGGATAAAATTTATGAATGCAAGCATAGAATACAAAACTTTTATTTGGCTTTTAGTTTTAGTTAGTTTGGGTTTTTTGGTTTTAATTTTTCCATTTTTAGGAATAATATTTTGGTCTGTAGCCATAAGTATTGTCTTTTCTAAGTTGCAGGATTATTTCGTAAAGATTACTAAAAGCCCCAACGTGGCAGCTCTTTTGACCTTGTTTGTAACCATTTTTATTGTGGTCTTGCCGTTTTTATTCATCGCCAGTGCATTTTTGGAGCAAGGTCTAGCCTTGTATCAAGGTTTAACCAGTGGCAAAATTGACGTTAATGCGTATTTTGAAAAGATTAAAAGCTCCTTCCCGCTTGTGCAAGAATATATGCTTAAATTTGATATTGATGCCAATTCACTACAGGGCAAACTTACAGAACTGGTTATTTTTGCAAGTAAATTCATAGGCCAACATGCAGTATCTATTGGTGCTGAAACTGTTAATATAATTGCACAGCTTGGCCTGTTACTCTATGTAACATTTTTTACCTTGCGTGATAAAAAGTTCATCATTAGTTTATTGCACAAAGCCTTGCCCCTTGGTGATGCTCGCGAAGCGATACTGTTTGAAAAAATTTCCGAAGTCACAAAGGCAACGATTAACGGCAGTCTTGTGGTAGCCATGGTTCAAGGTACGCTTGGTGGCCTTATTTTTTGGTATTTGGATGTGCAAGCACCCATACTTTGGGGCGGGGTTATGACGCTACTCTCCCTTGTGCCCATGATTGGGGCAGGGCTTGTTTGGGTTCCTGTTGCCATATACTTTTTTGCCACTGGTGACATGACATCTGCTATTATTTTAACAGGTTTTGGAGTTGGCGTTATTGGGCTTGTGGATAATGTGCTACGCCCACTCTTGGTGGGGCGTGATACGCGCTTGCCTGACTATTTAGTTTTATTATCAACCTTGGGTGGTTTTGCCTTGCTTGGCATGAATGGTTTTGTTATTGGACCTTTGCTTGCAGTATTATTTATTACTTGTTGGGATATTTTTATCCGCGAATATAATATTGAAGAAAATAAAGACCATAGTCTAGTAGATGGTGATGAAACCACAGTTGTTTTGGTTAAAAATGAAACCAATGTGCAAATTAATATAACAGAAGATGATATAAAATAATTTCATATGAAAATAACCCTTCAAGATGTTTCCAAATTTTATGGGGCACGTCCTATATTTGAAGGCTTTTCCTTGGATATTGAGTCCGGCACAAGGCTTTGTGTATGCGGACCCAATGGGACGGGAAAGTCCACTCTTTTACGCATTTTAGCAGGTTTTGAATCGGCTGATGGCGGGCAAGTGCTCATACCCAAAAACTGTCGCTTGGGTTATGTGGAGCAAGAGTTTGACCCACAAACCTTACAAAAAAAATTATTGGATTATGTAAAGGAAGCGCTGCCAGATTGGCAAGATTTTTGGGTTGAATGGGAGAGTGCCCTTGCTAAAAATGATGACGCTAAACTCACAAAGCTTATGGCAAGGCAAAGTGAGCTTGAAATGCTTTATGGCTATAATCCAGAAAATCGCGCCCAAACTGTACTTTCAGGTCTTGGTTTTTCAGAGCGTAAGTGGAATATGCCGCTTTCTCAGCTTTCTGGTGGTTGGCGTGAGCGGGCAAAGCTTGCGCGTGTGCTAACAGCTGGGGCTGATGTTCTCTTGTTGGATGAGCCAACGAACCACTTGGATATTGAGGCAGTGGAGTGGCTAGAGGCCTTTTTATTATCATTTAAAGGCGTGCTTGTTTTCGTGGCTCATGATCGTATGTTCATGGATAATGTGGGCACACATGTTTTATATTTAGGTATGTCTAGGCCATTTTTTCGTAAAACAAATTTTACACAATTTTTAGCTCTTCAAGAAGAATTGGAAGCACAAAGACAACGTGAAGCAAGAGCCATTCAGGACGAAATAACTCGCAAAATGGCTTTCGTGGAGCGCTTTAGGGCAAAAGCAACCAAGGCAAGGCAAGCCGGCTCAAGACAAAAAATGGCAAAAAAGCTTGAAAAAGAGCTTGAAAACTATCAGCCAGAGCAAAAGCGCCGCAATCTTTCATTTAGCTGGCCAGAGCCAAGCCGCACTGAAAAAATCGTACTAAGTGCTGTAGATGTGGCATTTGCCTTTGCAGATGATGGCAAAAGACTTTGGCCGCCACTTTCATTTACATTGTATCGCGGCCAGCGCATAGCTCTAGTTGGGCCAAATGGTTGTGGTAAATCCACATTATTAAAGATACTTGGCGGGAAGCTTGAAAAAACTGGCGGTACAGTTGCCACTGGCTCCTTGGTGCGTGTGGGCTATTTTAGCCAGCATCAATTGGAAGTATTGCGCAGTACTGGCACGGTGCTTGGTGAAATCCGTCGACTTTCTGACCCACGCACCACAGAAGAAGAACTCATGAGCGTGCTTGGTTTATTCTTGCTTGGGCAAAAATATTTTGAGCGCAAGGTTGATAGCCTCTCAGGTGGTGAAAAAAGCCGCCTTATGCTGGCGACTCTTTTCCTTGCTCGTTGTAATTTTTTAATTTTAGATGAACCCACAAACCATTTAGATTTAGAAAGCCGCGAAGCGCTCATAACTGCATTAGAGGCTTTTGAAGGCACAGTATTATTAGTTGCGCACGATCGTTGGCTTTTATCTGCCTTGGCTGATGAAGCATGGGCTGTTTCTGACGCTGGTATTACAGTTTATGAAGGTGGTTTTGCTGAGTATGATGCCGCAAGACGTGCAGATTTATTAAGTAAAAATTCCTTAATTGATACTAAGGAAAGTGCAAGCAATAGCGGCATGTCGCGCGAAGAAGTTAAGAAATTGAAGAGGGAGCAAGCCGACCAGCGCAATGCTTTATATAAAGAAATTAAGCCTATACAAAAGCAGTATGAAAAGCATGAGGCTGAACTTGAAAAACTTTTGCAAGAATTAAGCGAAGTTGAAACAAGCCTTGCAAGCCCTGAAATTTATGCCGATGGCAC
>CAYJCI010000070.1:0-4660 GCA_964368595.1 uncultured Desulfovibrionaceae bacterium | reverse complement strand
CCACTATAAAGTATACTTTTTTACAAAGTGCGTATAGACTTCGCTTGGTTATTTTTGTTGATTCTTATGGAGGTAGGTTATGAGAGTGCATTTATGGAGTGAGAATTTGGCCCTTGGAATACCAGAGGTTGACGAGCAACATAAAACTATTTTAGTTGCCTTACGTGAATTGCAATTGGGCCTTTATAATCAACTTTCTGTGGATGAAATTGCAGAAAAATTGGTTAAAATAGATGAATATCGTGAGGAGCACTTTGCTACAGAAGAAGGCCTCATGTTGCCTTATAAAGATAGATTAAGAACCTACGAGGCTCACATTAGAGCTCATAAAGATTTTTCAGCCTCGGTGGAGAAGTTTTTTGAACGTTTTGCCGATGAAGGTGTAGACATGGCCGAGGAGCTTTTTGACGCTCTTGGTACTTGGCTAAGTAATCACATCAACGGCCTTGATAGGGAAATGAGCGAGGAGCTTAAAGCTCTTGGTGCTCCATATTTTAAAAAAGATGAAAATGTTTAGTTTATTGTTAATGATTTAAGGAGAATATGATGAATGTAAGAGTAGCTGTAGTTGGCGCAACTGGTGCAGTGGGTCGTGAAATGCTTAAAACTTTGCATGAGCGTAACTTCCCAGCCAGCGAAATCGTGCCCTTTGCCTCAGCCCGTTCTGCTGGCAATATAGTTAAATTTGGCGATGCTGAGCTTGTTGTGCAAGAGCTTAAGGAAGATGTTTTTACTGGTTTTGACATTGCCATATTCTCCGCTGGTGGTAGCACCTCAGAAAAGTTTGCTCCACATGCTGCAGCCGCTGGTTGTATTGTGGTGGACAACTCATCTGCATGGCGTATGGATGAGCGTTGCCCACTTATTGTTCCAGAAGTTAATGCCGATGATCTTGAAAACCATCAAGGCATTATTGCAAACCCTAATTGCTCAACCATTCAAATGATGGTTGCGCTAAAGCCTTTGCATGATGCTGCAAAAATTAAGCGTGTGATTGTTTCAACCTATCAGGCTGTTTCTGGCACAGGTCAAAAGGCCATTGAAGAGCTTGAGAAGCAAGTGCGCCAAATCTTTAATATGCAAGAGCCTGATGTTGAAGTGTATCCACACCGCATCGCTTTTAACTGCTTGCCGCATATTGATGTGTTTTTAGAAAATGACTACACCAAGGAAGAGATGAAAATGGTTCATGAAACCGTTAAAATCTTAAATGACCCTTCAGTTAAAGTTACGGCAACTTGCGTTCGTGTTCCTGTATTTTATGGGCACTCTGAATCCATCAATATTGAAACTGAAAAGAAGCTAACCCCAGCAGAGGCAAGAGCCATTTTAGCCCAAGCTCCTGGCGTTCAAGTATATGATAATCCAAAAGAAAAAATGTACCCCATGCCCATTGACGCCGCTGGTGAATATCCAACATTTGTTGGGCGTATTCGTGAAGATGAAAGTATTGCCAATGGCTTAAATATGTGGGTGGTGGCTGATAATATTCTTAAAGGTGCAGCTCTTAATGCCGTGCAAATTGCTGAAACATTGATTGAGCGTGATTTGCTAGGTGTTAAGGATAAAACAGTTTTCTTGAAATAAATTTATGCAAGTTTTAGATTCTAAGGCATATCTTGAGCAAATGCTCTCAGTGCCCCGTGCTGGAGGCGAGAAAATTCTCGCCTTTTATGACCATAGGGTTGGGGCTATCTGTAAGGATGTTTCAGTACTTTTAATCCCGCTTGATGATCATTTGTGTCATCGTGGCGATGGTGTTTTTGAAAGTATTGCTATTCGTAGTGGGCGTTTATTACAGCTTGATGCTCATATTAAGCGCATGCAGTCCTCAGCGGCTGGCATAAAGATTACCCCGCCTTGTGCATGGGATGATATTCGCAATATTATTTTGAGTGTTGCAGCCACTGCAGGGTGTGAGCATGGGGCCATTCGTATACTGCTTGGGCGTGGGCCTGGTGGTTTTGATATTTCTCCTGCAGAGTGCCCAGTTGCAAGCCTTTATGTTGTTGCAATTAAGGGTAATATCCCGACTGATGCTTGGTATGCCAAGGGCCTTACGGCTTGCCGCTCAAGCATTCCAGCCAAGCAAGGCTATTTAGCAAAATTAAAAAATACCAACTATTTGCCAAATGTGCTTATGGCTGAAGAGGCCGCAGAGCGCAAGGTTGATGTGGGATTTTCCTTCGACTCGCAAGGCTATTTAGCTGAGGCCGCCATTGCCAATGTGGCCATTGTCAGAAAGGATGATGTCTTTGCATCGCCATTTATTGAGCATATCCTCCCAGGCACTACCTTACTTGCTGCTATGGATGAGGCTAAAGCTTTTATGAAGGCTGAGTATTGCAATATTTCTGAGCAAGATATTTTTGAAGCTAAGGAAGTGTTGCTATTTGGTTCAACCCCACTTTGTGTTGGTATAACACATTATGAAGGCCGCCCCATTGGTGAGGCCAAGCCTGGCCCCGTAGCAAAAGAGCTTAAGCAAAGGCTTGCTGAAAGATTGGTGGCTGAAGGGGTGCCTTTTTTATCATGATGACTGTGGAAAATTCTTCAAATCAGGATAAAAATATTACAAAATCCACTGCAAGCGGGCAAAAAACAGCTCAGCTCAATGTGTTTTTTTTAGATAGTGCTAAAGGCTTTGGTGCAACGCAACAACAGCTTTTAGACCTAGCTTTGCATTTACGTGAGCAAGGCTATGCCCCGCATATTTGTTGCCCACAAAAAAGCATGCTTATGCAAAAAGCCCATGAGCTTGGATTGAATTGCCAAGCTATCATGGGTGAAAATTCAAAAAAACCAAGCCTAACAGCGCTTATGCGAATTTTTTGGCAGCAAAAGCGCAGCAAGCCCATTTGCATCCATAGCTTTGCTGAAGATTGCTTGCCCTTTGCCTATAAATTAGCACGCTTGCGTCTTATAAATGCAACATTAATTTTACACTCCTGCTTTGATAACCCCAAGCGTGATGGCAAGGCTTTGCCCGCGTATTGGAATGTGCCTAAAAAAATTATTTATCCAAGTAAATATGCAGCAAATTTATGGGCAGAGGCTGGCGTTGACCCAGCCCAAAGTGCTACTATTCATACAGCTCATGCTTGCTTAAAATCTAATGAAGATAGCAAAAATAAACGCTGGGTATTTGTTGCTCTAGAAGATTTACACGAAGATTCGGGCTTAGATTTTTTATTAAAAGCCATGTCTGCCCTTTGGCAACACCCTTATTTGCCTGAATGGGAAGTTCGCATTGTGGGTAAGGGGGCAAAGTTTGAAGAAATTTTCCAAGAGGCTCAATCCTTGGGTGTTTCCTCTCGTTTGGCTTTGCTTGGCGAGCAACCGCTAGAAAATATATTGCCATATGCCCATGTGGTCATTAGCCCATATATTGGCCCGCATGGTAATATATCTGCGCTTATGGCGGCATGGAGTGCTGAACTCCCACTAATTTGCACCACGGTAAATGCCCATATGGAAGTGGCGCACGCAGGTAATGCCTATACTGTGCCCGCTGTTGACCCACAGCGCCTTGCCTCCGCAATGATTGAGCTTATGTGTAGGCCGGAGCGTATGGAGCATTGTTGTAATTTAAGTACTAGCATGAAAGAATATGCAAATATATCCCGCATGTTAAACCAATATACAAATCTGTATCAAGACTGCATCGCAAGGCATGGCTGGGTATTGCCTTTGCAAGGTAAAGCTAAGGAGCAAGAATGAAGTGTAAGGTGTGCAAAGAATTAGCCGTTGTTAGCTTGCGAAGCCACCATGCTGGATTTTGCGCCCCATGCTTTTTGCAATTTTTTGAAAGGCAAGTGGAGCGTGGTATAAATTCACAAAAGCTCTTTACTCGTGATGATAAAGTCCTCGTTGCTCTTTCTGGTGGCAAGGATTCATTAGCCTTAATGTTTGAATTGGCAAGGCTTGGCTACCAAGTAACTGGCTTGCATATTGATCTTTCCATTGAGGGGTCATCAAATGTGACTCGTAAAGTGGTGGAAGATTTTTGTGCAAAGCATGGCTTTGAGCTGATTGTTAAAGAAATGGCTAAAGAAGGCCTCGCCATACCCTTAGTAAAAGCTAGATTAAAGAGGCCCATTTGCTCAGCCTGCGGTAAAATAAAACGCTACTTCTTTAATAAAACTGCCATGGACTTGGGCTTTACAGCTCTTGCCACTGGTCATAATCTTGATGATGAAGTAGCAAGGCTTTTTAGCAATACCATACGTTGGGATAATGCCTACCTTTCAGATCAAGGCCCCATGCTGGAAGCAGAAGATGGCTTTGCTCGCAAGGTTAAACCCTTGTGGCGACTAACAGAATTTGAAACAGCTAATTATGGATTTTTAATGGGTATTGAGCATCACTACGCCCCTTGCCCATATAGCGGCGGTGCAAGCTTTACCTTCCACAAACATTTATGGCAACAGCTTGAAGAAGCCATGCCAGGCCGTAAATTAGACTTTTATCAAGGCTTTTTACAGCGTGGGCGGCCTGTTTTTGCTAGAGCAGAGGCAGAAGCTGGCCAAACGCTTACACCTTGTCAGCGCTGTGGCTATCCAACCTCTGCTGAAGTTTGTGGAGTTTGTAGGATTAAAGAAGCCGTGGCTGAAGGCTAGTTGGGGATAGTAGAGTTAGGTTGTTTTTTGCTTTATTTTTC
>CAYJCI010000069.1:0-9600 GCA_964368595.1 uncultured Desulfovibrionaceae bacterium | reverse complement strand
ACACACCCTTTTTTCTGGCAATTTTATTAGAATGCTTTGATTAAAAAATGTTATTGTTTTAGCCGTTTTAGCTGTTTTCATCGTCGACTAATCTAGTAAGGATTTGATAATTTTTTGGCAGTTAGTACAAAGAGGCTTGATTAGTTGAGGCATTAAATTTGAATTAAGCCATGCCTAATGGCAATTTTAATGAGTTCGCTTAATGAGCTAATATGTAATTTATTGAAAAGACTATATTTATGGCTTTCAACTGTTTTAGGGCTTAGATGTAGGCTTTGGGCTATGTGCCTTATGGGGATTCCTTGAGCAAGTAGTAAAAATACTTCACTTTCACGATTAGATAATATGCTTAAATCCTCATTGTGAGGTTTGGCAATACGCTCACGCATAAGGCTTATAAGATAACCACCAGGGTCGTGACCGCTTAAAAAAACTTGACCTTTGCGCACTTGGTCAATGGCCTTTAACAATGTGGTAATTGGGTCACTTTTTGCTACATGCCCTGCAACACCAATTTGTATAAGTTCTGGTAAATAGCGCTGGTCATTATGTGCTGTATAAATGAGTAATTTTGTTTGTGGATGCAAGGAGCGTAGGCTTTTAGCTGTGTTCATTCCTTCGGCTATGTCAATTTCCATAATTATTAGTTGCGGTTTGTGTTCCTTGGAAAGTCGCAAGCATTCTTCAGAGTTATGAGCCATTCCAATGATTTTTATATCAGGATATGGGCTAAGGATGCTGTGTAATCCCTCCATAAGGAGGGGGTGGCTGTCCACCAATAATGTACGACATTTTTCCATTAAAATAAGTCCTTATATACTAACAATTAAAACATCATCTTCCACACGTAAGGGTTTTGCTCGTATAATCCCATGTATGGGCATGTCACTCGTTAAATGCAAGCGGCAAGGCGCATAATGAGCATCAATGCCTTTATAAATTTTTGTGTGAATTGCCTTGCCAGCTGGTGGATTATCCACAACAATATCTAAATGTTGTGATTTTAACAAGCCATTCAAGAAATCATTTTTTTGGCTTTCTACAAGTTTACGAACCCTTGCTGCATGTTCAAGTTTTAAATTATGCGGAACTTGCTTGTCAAAATTTTCTGCTGCGGTGCCAGGGCGTTTAGAATAGGGGAAAACATGGGCATAATTAAGCTCAAGCCTTTTTATAAGCTCAAGTGTCTCCTGCACGTCTTGCTCTTCCTCACTAGGAAAACCCATAAGTATATCAGCACCAAGCCCAAGCTTTGGCCACGTTTGACGTAGCGTTGCAATAGCTTGTTCAAGCTGTGCTACTTTATAATGCCCACGGCCCATGGCTTTTAGTATGCGCTGGCTACCATGTTGTAATGATAAATGTAAGTGTGGGCAGAGTAGGCTAGAGCTTTGTAATATATCTAAGCCTTTTTGGTTAATTTGACTTGGTTCTAGTGAAGATATGCGAAAACGTGCTTTATTGGCCCATTGTGGTGCAAGTTCTGCTTCCAAAAGTTGCACTAAGTCCCAAAAATCCTGTGCCTCATGGGCACTAGCCCCACGCCCATAGTGGTGTAAATTAATTCCAGAAAGTAATATTTCACGAAAGCCATTTTGCAAAAGCGCTTTGGCTTCAGCTAAAATTTCACTGGAGGCACGGCTAACACTTGGCCCACGCATTAGCGGAACAATACAATAAGTGCATCTATGTGAACAACCGTCTTGAACCTTTATAATGGGGCGTGTGCGTCTAAACGAATTTATGGCAAAACCATTTTCACCAAAGGGGTTTGCTGTGGTATTTTCTGAAATTATAAGTGGGTAGGTCTGGCTATCCCACTGCCACGGGCCCTGCATTAGCATGGCTTTGGCCCGTGGTGGGATTAATATATCGAAATAATTATCTTGTTTATTGTCAGATGGGCTTAAATCTTTTGCCACAAGATTAGCGGCACAGCCAGTTAAAATGCGTAAAGCATTGGGATTACTGCGAGTAGTAGAGTATAGTGTGCTTCTGGTATCTCGCTCACCCTTGGCCGTAATAGCACAGGAATTTATAAGGCTAACTTGAGGATTTTGCGCGTCTTTTACTTCTATCCCACCAAGGTTTTGCCAAGCTTCGGCAATGGCCTCGCTCTCGTATTGATTAACCTTACAACCAAGAGTGGTGATAGAAAATGTCCACGACTTTTTTGCAGGCATAGATATTACGCTAAATTACGCTTGCTACCATGAAACTTTACGGAAATAATTTCATAAGTTACGCGACCGCGCGGTATATCAATACTTACTTCATCGCCTTCTTCTTTGCCAATTAAGGCAAGGCCCACAGGGGAAAGAACTGAGATAGAACCATTGGCAAAATCTGCTTCATCTGGGCCTAGTAGGGTGAAGGACTTTTCTTCTTCAGTGTCAACATCTTCCACTTCAACAGTAGCTCCAAAAATAACTTTGTCACCACCAAGTGTATCTAGGTCAATAACTTGAAATTGCCCCATGCGTGATTCAATATATGTGATGCGAGCTTCGCACATGCCTTGACGCTCACGCGCGGCATCATAGCCAGCATTTTCCTTCAAGTCGCCTTCTTCTCTAGCTTCCTTAATGGCTTGGATGATGGCAGGACGTTC
Organism: uncultured Desulfovibrionaceae bacterium; assembly: GCA_964368595.1. Classification (GTDB taxonomy): domain Bacteria; phylum Desulfobacterota; class Desulfovibrionia; order Desulfovibrionales; family Desulfovibrionaceae; genus CAYJAD01. Next base: position 6,989 of record CAYJCI010000069.1, on the reverse strand, counting down.
ACCTTTTAGGCGTTCAAGTTCAGCCTCAAGTTGTACAAAACCTTCTTTAGAAATTGGTATACTCATAAAAAACCTCTTATTGTAAAAAAGAAATACGCCCCACTTTGTCAGTGGTGCGTACAAATTATCGGTGTTATGTGTGGATACTATATGTATGCTATGCTAAAAAGTCAAGAAAATTTTTGCTAATGCTTAAGGCTTGCCATGTATTTGAGATTTGCGGTTATAAAATATTTGCATAAAAAGGCTAAAAAATGTATTTCTTCTGCTTGCCAAATTGGCACATAATTTTTGAAAATGGTTAATTGATGAAAAAATATTTACGCTACCTTGGTCCCATTTTAATTACTTGTATTTTTTTAGGGGCGATATATTTATTATATCATAAGCTTAAAGCTTATAGTTATGAGCAAATTCGCGATAGCTTAACCCACATATCAGATTGGCGCTTGCTTGCCTCTGTGGGGCTTATGATTGTAAATTATTTAATCTTGGTGGGCTATGATTGGCTTGCCCTTGTAGCTATTAAAAAACCATTACCCATTGGGAAAACTGCACTTGTGTCCTTCATTGGGCAAGCTGTAAGCTATAATTTTGGGGCACTTTTAGGCGGGACTACCGTGCGTTACCGCTTTTATTCGGCTTGGGGCTTTTCCTTGGTTGATATTGTCCGCCTAGTTTTGATGCTTGCCGTTACATTTTGGGTGGGTGCTCTTGGCCTTTGCGGTTTAGTATTTATAATCTCACCACCAGAAATACCAGCAGAATTATTGAGTAAAATGCCCATAACCGATGTGCGTTTTCTTGGTTTTATTTTGTTAGCCATAGCCCTTGCGTATATGGTCGCCTGTCATTTTATTCGTAAACCCATTACAGTTTTTGGGCGTGAATTTGTATTCCCACCTTTAAAAATAGCAATATTACAAGCCATTGTAGCAGGGATTGACCTAATTGTTGCAGCAGGTTGTATGTATGTGCTCTTGCCAGGTGATCTAAATATTGGTTTTGTTCAGTTTTTGCCAAGCTATCTTATGGCTCAAGTTGCTGTAGTTTTAACACATGTGCCTGGTGGAGTTGGTGTTTTTGAATTGGTAATCTTGCACTTAACCCATACCCCGCGTGAGCAAGTTGTTGTTGCGGCTGTATTATGCTTCCGTTTGATTTATTTTATCTTGCCGCTTCTTGCCGCCATAGTATTCTTGGCTATTTATGAAGCAAGACAGCGTAAAAATGTTTTACGAGATGCAGGGCGCTGGCTTTCTGTTTTATCGCATAGCATTTGCGCTTGGGCAGTCTTTGGTGGTGGTGTTTTTCTGCTTGGTGCTTCAGTTTTGCCTGCTTGGAAGGAAGGTACGTTTTTCCTCTTTATAGATTGGCCTGCGTGGGTCTTTATGCTCTTGCATTGGCTGTGTATTTTTTCTGGTGCTGTATTGTTATTTATTGCTTATGGCCTTGAGATGCGTCAGGCCATAGCGTGGCGTTTAAGTCTTTGCTTTTTGGCTCTAGGTATGCTTTGTGCGTCCCTGAAGGGCTTAAGTTTATTAATTGTTGCCATGCTAGCTTTAATATTTATAACTGTGTTTTTATGCTCTGCAAGATTTTATCGTAAATCATTTTTCTGGGAGGAGGCCTTCCCCTTACGTTGGCTTTGGCCTATTTGGATAGTTTTGTTTTGTGGCATTGGACTTGGTTTTGCTTTTCACCATTGGGGTGGATATGCTTGGAGTTGGAATACTGCTCTAAGTTTTTACAATAATTTATTTACTATTTTCAGCGTTTACTCAGTGTTGTTTGTTGTTTGGATGTGGAGAATTAGACAACGCCGTGTAGATTGTAAGAAAAAACATTTAAGCCAAACGGCGGAGTAATTATACAAATGTCAGACTTAGCACAAAAAATTGCTAAAATCCGTAAGGATTTAGGACAAAATGTATGTATTGTTGGCCATCACTATCAAGCGGATAACATTATTGAACATTGTGACATTACGGGTGATTCTTTAGAACTTGCTCGTAAAATACCTAATATTACAGCGCCACATATTGTATTTTGTGGCGTTTATTTTATGGCAGAGTCTGCTGCCCTATTGGCAAGAGATGGGCAAAATATCTACATACCTGATAGTTCTGCCAATTGCGTTATGTCGCAAATGTCCCCAGCGCCACTTTTAGAGCAAGTGATTAAAACGCTTAATAAAAATGGCAAACGTAATATAACGCCATTAGCTTATGTTAATACCTCACTTGCCATAAAGGACGTGGTTGGCCGCTATGGTGGGGCTGTTTGCACATCTGCCAATGCCAAGGTCATGCTTGAATGGGCCATGAAGCAAGGCGATCAAGTGCTATTTTTGCCAGATAAAAATCTTGCTCAAAATACGGCTCGTCAATTGGGGCTAGATGCTAATGATGAGCATATTCTTAATATTCGTGGCAATGGAAGTATGGTTGATTTAGATGCAGTGCAAAAATCAAAGCTTTTGATTTGGCCTGGTTGTTGTGCTATCCATGCAAAATTTAATGAAAATATAATTCAAGAGATGCGTAAATCTTATCCCAATTGCTATGTATATGTGCATCCTGAATGCTCACCAGCCGTGGTGCAAAGTTCAGATGGCGCTGGTTCAACTTCATATCTCATTGATATAGTGGCAAAAAGCCCTAAGGGTAGCACTGTTGTTGTGGGTACTGAGGCAAACCTTGTTTATCGCCTACAAAAGCGGCATAGCGAGCATTGTCGCGTGATACCTTTGCGTGATGCTTATTGCTCACACATGGCAAAAATCAGCGCTGAAAAATTATTGGAAAATCTTATAACTATTAAAGATGGTTCTGCAAAACCAGTGCAGATTCCTAGCGCGCAAATTGCAAATTCTCGTCAATCCCTTGAGCGTATGCTTGAAGCCTGTGCTAAGGCTGGAGTGTAATGCAAGATAGAATTTATGTTCAATCCTTGGTAATAGGTTCAGGCATTGCAGGTTGCACTGCGGCTTTAACCCTTGCTGATGCTGGGGTTGATGTGCTTTTATTGTCATCATCTAAAGAGCTTGGTGGGGGCAATTCTGAGCTTGCGCAAGGTGGAATTATTTATAAATCCGCTGAGGGCGATGACAAAGCGGCCCTTGCCAAAGATATATTTGTTGCTGGGCACAATTACAATTATAAAGATGCGGTGGATCATTTTTGTGAATATGGGCCAAAGGCTGTGGAGCAGGTGCTTATGCAGCGTGCGGCAGTGCCCTTTGATAAAAATAGTGATGGTTCATGGAACTTGACTCGTGAAGGTGGGCATAGCACCTCACGCATATTGCATACAGCTGATTTCACAGGTAATTCCATCATGAAATCCTTGATTTATGCTGTTAAGGAGCATCCGCGCATAAAGTGCATGCAAAGTTGCTACGCCATCGACTTATTGACTAGCCGTCACCATGGTCGCCGTTCTGACTATCGTTATCACGTAACTAACCGTTGTGCTGGTGCTTATATTTATAATGAGCTCTTGGCTAGGCCTCAAACCATATTGGCCGACTGGACAGTGCTTGCCACTGGTGGTGTTGGCAATGTGTTTTTGCACTCAACCAATACAGAGTCTTGTGTTGGGTCTGGCATTTCCATGGCTCATAGAGCGCATGTTGGCGTTATTAATGCAGAATTTATGCAATTTCACCCTACGGCATTATATAGTAAGCTAAGCCACCGGCGGGCATTAATTACTGAGGCCATGCGTGGTGAAGGCGCACGCCTTGTGGATGTGCAGGGCAGAACATTCATGCAACGCTATGATGAGCGTGCGGAGCTTGCGCCTCGTGATGTGGTTTCGCAGGCAATGGTTTCAGAAATGCTAACCACTGACGCGCATTGCCTCTATCTTGACGCAAGGCCCATCAAGCATGATTTGGAAAAGCGCTTCCCCACTGTTCTAAAGCTCTGTAATGCAATAGGAATTGATATTACGAAAGAGCCCATACCAGTAGTTCCTGCCGCGCATTATTTTTGTGGTGGTGTGCTGGTTGATAAATATGGCCGAACAGACACCACGGGCCTTTATGCCATTGGTGAATGTGCTTGCACAGGAGTGCATGGTGCTAATCGTCTTGCTAGTACGTCATTAATGGAGGCGGTGACTTGGGGATTTTGCGCAGGCCAAGATATTGCAAAGCGTAGCCAAAGTGAAGATGCACTTTCTCAAGGTTTGCGCTCCATTATTCCTGATTGGGAGCCTGGCGGCACTGACCAAAATGACGACCCAGCCCTAATTGCCCAAGATTGGGAAAGTATCCGCCACACCATGTGGAACTATGTGGGCATTACTCGTAGTAATGCAAGGCTTTATAGGGCTTTTCAAGATTTGCGTGACCTTTCGCGCCGTATTCATGATTTTTATAAGCGTACGCAAATAACCCCGCCATTAATTAATCTTTTCCATGGTGTCCACACTGCTTATGTAATAACTCAGGCTGCTTTGAGAAATAAAGAGAGCAGGGGCTGTCATTATCGAATTAATTAGCTATCCAAAAAAATATTGACGAATATAAATAATAGATGTATTTTTAGGTGTTGCTTAGATTGTAGGAGCGTAGCTCAGGTGGCTAGAGCACTTCCTTGACATGGAAGGGGTCAGCAGTTCAAGTCTGCTCGTTCCTACCAATCAACTTTAAGTTTAATGACTTAATTTGATAAGCCCTACCTTAGTCTACGGAGTAGCCTGCGCTAGCAGGCCGTAGAGCGAGCGAGTAGGGCAAGTGGAATTCACTTCCACTTGCATAGAATCCGCCGAGTGAGCGGATGTAGGTCAGGGGCAGCAGTAGAAGTCTGCTCGTACCTACCAAATTTTTAATAAATCCGCATAATTAAATTTGATATTCTTATGTGAAAGAGGCTTCCCTCCATATGAGAACATCATCTACATACAGTTGGAATATGGGCGGATAGTGGGAAGGTTATACCTTCCTTTTTGTGTTTATTCTAGGAGTTTTTAACGGTGAATGTACAAATTGATGATATGCTTGTAGAAATTGCTGAAGGCGCAAGCTGTGCTGATGCTTTGAAAAGCGCCCTTAGTGGTAAAAAATTCAAGAGTGTTGTGGCTTGTCGAGTGGGCGATGACTTGCTTGACTTGTCAACACCTGTTCCTGCCAATACAGCATCAATTTCACCTATTTATACAGACTCAGCCGAAGGCTTAGAGATTATTCGGCACTCCACTGCCCACATTATGGCAGCTGCTGTACAAAGGCTTTTCCCAAAAGTTAAAGTAACTATTGGGCCTGCCATTGAAAATGGCTTTTATTATGACTTTGGTACTGACAGTCCTTTCACCCCTGATGATTTAATTGCCATTGAAGCTGAAATGCAAAAAATTATCAAAGAATCTTTACCATTTGCTAGAAGTGAAATGGATAAGGATGAGGCAATTAAGCTTTTTACTTCCATGGGTGAAGATTATAAAGTAGAAATTATTTCTGAAATTGAGCAAGACACTGTTTCATTATATAAATGTTCTGATTTTTTAGATCTTTGTCGCGGACCACACATAGCAAATACTGGTCAGGTTAAGGCTTTTAAATTGCTTTCTGTGGCGGGTGCTTATTGGCGTGGGGATGAGAAAAACACAATGCTTTCCCGTATCTATGGCACTGCATTTGCTGATGAAAAAGCTCTTAAAACCCATTTGCATAATCTGGAAGAAGCCAAGCGCCGTGACCATCGCAAGCTTGGTCGTGAGCTTGAGCTTTTCACCTTTCATGAAGATGTCGCACCAGGTATGGTTTTTTGGTTACCAAAAGGCATGCTTGTGCGAACAATTTTAGAAGATTTTTGGCGCAAAGAGCATTTAAAGCGTAATTACGGTATTGTGCAGGGCCCACAGCTTTTAAGGGTGGAAACTTGGCAAAAGTCCGGCCATTATGACAATTACCGCGAAAATATGTATTTTACCAATATTGATGATGATGCCTATGGCGTAAAACCCATGAACTGCATCTCTCATATGCTTATTTATAAAAACGCTTTGCGTAGCTATCGTGATTTACCGCAACGTTATTTTGAGCTTGGCCTTGTGCATAGGCATGAAAAGTCAGGCGTATTGCATGGTCTTATGCGTGTAAGACAATTTACCCAAGACGATGCACATATTATTTGTGCGCCTGAGCAATTGGAAGCTGAAATTATAGACGTTATCACCTTAGTTCGTGACTTGATGCAACTTTTTGATTTTGATTATAAAATTGTAATTTCCACCAAACCTGAAAAATATATTGGTACTGACGAAGCTTGGGAGCTTGCAACATCTGCCCTTCAGCAAGCCGCTGAAAAGGTTGGTATTGAATATACCATTAACGAAGGTGATGGCGCATTTTACGGACCTAAGATTGACGTGAAATTGCTTGATTCCATCGGTCGTGAATGGCAATGTTCAACCATACAATGTGACTTTACCTTGCCAGAGCGTTTTGAGCTTGAGTATGTAGGGCACGATGGTGGAAGGCATAGACCTGTTATGGTTCACAGAGCTATCATGGGCTCACTTGAGCGTTTTATTGGTATATTAATTGAGCATTATGCTGGTGGCTTGCCCACATGGCTTGCACCTGAGCAAGCACGCATTTTAACTGTAACTGATGCTCAAAATGAATTTGCCAAAGAAGTAGAAGATACACTGAAAAAGCAAGGCATTAGGGTGCAAGCTGACATGCGTAACGAAAAGCTTGGCTTTAAGGTACGTGAAGCACAGCTTGGCAAAGTGCCATATATCCTTGTTGTTGGTGATAAAGAAATTGAGGCGAAAGGCGTAAATGTGCGTCTTCGCAATGGTGATAATTTGGGCTTAAAGACTCCCGCAGAGGTAGCAGCATTAATTAGCTCAGATTGTGAACAACCCTTTAAGCAGAGAGGTATGCGTTATAGCTTCGCCTAATATGAGACCGCGGCGCGAAATGCCGCAAGATAGTGTACGCCGCAATGAAATGATACGTGCTCGTGAAGTGC
>CAYJCI010000068.1:6130-9825 GCA_964368595.1 uncultured Desulfovibrionaceae bacterium | reverse complement strand
ATTTTATTAGAATATTTTGATTAAAAAATATTATTATTTTAGCGGTTTTAACTGTTTTTCAGCGTCGACTATTTATATTTTCTAACATTTCTTGCGCCCAAAAAGCTCTTGGTTGATGCTTTTTTACATGCTCCAAGACTTTTTTGCAGGCCTCTATCTCTCCATTTTTCCATAATCCATCTGCTAACATTTTACTTAAGGTCATGTGTGATAATAGTTTTTCTTGATGCCATGCTGGTAGATTGCACGGGCTAGCCTCTGGCATGCGTTTGTAGAGTGATGCCAATTGCTTATGAGGCCAAGTGAGAGTTGCATCTAAGCATAAGGCTAAGCCTGAGTACTCCTCCACCTTAGGTGCATTATTGGCCGCAGCATGAAAATGGCATGCTTCTTCTAATAACTTTTTGATAATTTCCTTTTTAGTATCCCAATTATTTCTAGGGTCTTTGGGTAAGGGCTTAGGACCTGCGTCAATTATGCTGTATAAAAAATTATGCAACCTTTGTGGCTCATATACGTAATTTTCACGCATGGGTGGCTCACGTAGCATTTGCATGTAGGCTTCATCATTATTATCCAAATATTTTACATGCTCTATGAGTTCGGATAAGGCGTTAAAATCATTGGCATTGATGAATGCTTTGGGGTTAAACTCTCTTGTGATAATGGGGTCACCCCAGTAGATGGGTATAGAGTTTGCCATGAGTGGGTGCATTATTTTTTCCGTGACATAGCCAGGCTTTGAGCAATTTTCAAAAGCAATGGTGAATTTATAATCTTTAATGAAGTCAAGTTTGCCTTCTTCCCAATTCTCAAAGCGTGGTGCAATGGCATCTTGCATATTATTTAAAACTTTGCCAGGGCAGTCCACATGTTTATATTGCATAAGCTGCTCGCAAAAATCTTGGCGAATTTGTGAGCCTTGGCCTGAATCTTTGTTAAAATAGATGAAATTGCAAAACTTTCTTTGGGCCATGCTATTTGGCAAAGCCGTTTTTTGAGCTGCATCGTAAGCAACAGCCCTGTCTACACGCAAATATCTTTGCTCAAAAGAAATATAATCAAAACCTACAGCATAATCGCATTCGTTAAAATCAGGTGTAATTGCCTCATTTGTATAAAAAATCTTTACGCAATCAGTATAATAAAGATGGTCAGCACTAAATGTTGAATAAAATAAGAAATCAGGCTTATCACTTAATTCTACATCGTATTTTTCACGCAATATTTGCAAGATAAAATTGTTTTCGGGGTCAAAATCTTTCCAAAACCCAATAAAAAGCACTTTGATGCGTGACATATTTATCCCTTTTGCTATTTTAGCCTATACTCTACAAAATTTACGCTTTAATTCAGTTTTACGTTTTAAGTTGCATAAAAATATAAACCTTTTTCAGTAAAAAATAAAGCACTTTACAGTGGTATTGTGAGCTTGGATGTATTGCTATAATCATTATGTGGTTTAATTATTTAAAAATTATGCGCATTTGGCTAAGTGGTTGTAAATCAGAGTAATAAATTGTTGATGTTAACTATCTAAAGATTTTAATATTTAAATACTATGAAAATTATTAAAAATATTAAACTTTCGCTTAACCATTATAAGTTTTGTATACAATCATTGTTGACAAAATGACTTTTTTGCAGTAGCACTATTTTTCAAAACGTAACACGTGAAGGATTGTTAGCTTTTATGGTGTTTAATATTAAAGATGCATTTGAAAATAAACCTTAGGATTGATTATGCTGAAATATAAAGTGTTTATGGTAATTATTGTGCTTTTTTTATGTGCGCCAGCCATGAGCTATGCAAAAGTAAAAACTGAAAATAGTGCTACACGCACTGTAACAGATATGCGTGGTAAGGCTGTGACGTTCCCAGCCAATCTCACAAGCATAGCCACCATTGATGATGGCTATGTAGAAGGGGTAATGACTCACCTTGGCGTTATAGATAAGGTAAAGGTCATTGGATCTTGGGGGTTAAAGCGCGATTATAAATATACTGTGATTGGCGCCAATGATAAAGAATATAAATATGCTGGCTTAAATACCATGCGCTTTTTGCATCCTTGGCTTGATGAGTTAGTCTGCGTAAATTCACCACAAGGCAATGCTCTTAGTTTTGAGGCTTTGGCTGCTGCTAATCCGCAATTATTAATTTTGCGTGTGGGTGATTGTACGCTTGGTGGTGAAGATGATGACGTGCTTCAAAAAACTATTAATATGATAGAATCACTGGGTATTCCCCTTATAGTGCTGTATTCCCCTGATTATTATGGAAATGCAGGCTTAGCAACCATGAAGCAAGAATCATCAGTTATTGGCGCTATTTTTGGTATGCAAAATCAAGCTGAAATTCTAGCAGACAAACTTGCAAGCATTGAAAGCCTAATTTATGAACGCACAAAGCATATTAAGGATGATGATAAAAAACGCGTGCTATACCTGGGGCTTAACTCAAGTGCTCGCAATAGTAATGGAGCAGGGGTTACCTTTGGGGTCAATACGCCTGAGTCATATATGTTAGAAAACGTAATTCACGCGCGTAATGTTTTTGAAGGTCTTGGTACATTTGTACCCATAAGTGCTGAACATATCTACGCTCTTGAACCTGATATTATTATTTTACCAACCTATAATGGCTATCACCCGCCTAAAGAGCTTTATGAATCAGCTTCTTATGCACAATTGCAAGATTTGAAGGCAGTGCAAAATCGTCGTGTTTATGCCATGCCATGGACACCAATGAACTGCGCTAGGCGTGTAGAATATCCACTTGATATGCTAATCATCGCCAAAGCTACATATCCTAAATTATTTGAAGATATTAACGTGTATGACTATGCTCTGCAATTTTATCAAGATGTTTACCATGTGGATGAAAAAACTGCCAAAGGTTTACGTAGCACACAGCTCCTTGATTGGATGCAAGAAATAGGCTTTTAAATGACTCGTAAAATTTGTTATTGGTGCTTATTTTTTATGTTCTTAGTGCTTATTGGCATATTTTTAGTGTCACTTTGCATTGGCGAATATAGTCTTACCCTGGGTGAAGTTGTAAGTGTTGTAATGGCAAATATATATTCCTTGTTGGGTTTGGATTTTACAGAACCTACCAAAATGCATACAACTATTATCTGGAATATACGTTTACCAAGATTATTTTTAGCCTGCTTGGTTGGTGCGGCTTTGTCCGTTGCTGGTGTATTGTATCAGGCTTGCTTTCGTAACCCCTTGGTTGAGCCATTTATCTTGGGAGTTTCTTCTGGGGCAGCCTTTGGCGCGGCCTTGGCTATTGTTTTTCCATTTATTTTCCCGCAAATTCAGATTACTGCTTTTATATTTGCGCTCCTTGCCGTATTTGGTGCGTATGTACTTGGCTGCGCAAGGGGCGAAAGTTCGGCCGTTACCTTGGTCTTGTCAGGCATAGTTGTAGGGGCATTATTTTCTGCCCTTGTGGGTATTATGAAATATGTTTCAGAAGATACTCAACTTCGCGAGATTACCTTTTGGATGATGGGCGGCATTCATCATGCAACTTGGCAAGATGTTATTGTAAATAGCATTGGCTTATTACCCTGCGTGCTTATTGCATGGTTTTGGGCTTGGAAGCTGAATATTTTGAGCCTTGGGGATGAAGAAGCCCTAAGCCTTGGCGTGCCCCCAAATTCCACAAGAATTCTTTTTCTACT
>CAYJCI010000068.1:0-6030 GCA_964368595.1 uncultured Desulfovibrionaceae bacterium | reverse complement strand
CGTAAAGGGGTTGAACTTTATGGATAAAATTAAAGCAGTTAATAGCCCTTCTCAAGCTGCGCTTGATGTTTGCAATGTATCGTTTAATTATAAGAACAAGCCAGTCTTGCATGATATTTCTTTTAGCGTGCCAAAGGGTAGTATTTGTGGATTGCTTGGGCACAATGGCTCAGGCAAAACAACATTTTTTAAATGTTGTATGAATGTTTTATCGCCATATTCTGGACGTATTGAAACTTATGGTGAGGCTTTGCAAACCATGCCGCCAGCAAAGCTTGCAAAGCGCATAGCCTATGTACCGCAAGAATATAGGCAAGTTTTCCCCTTCACTGTGCGTGATGTTATTTCCATGGGGCGGACACCGCATATGGCGGCGCGCTTTGGAGGCTTTGGGCAAATTACGGTTAAAGATCGCGCTAAGGTTCAAGATGCCTTGGAGCTCACAAATTTAACGCACTTAGCAGATGAACCTTGCAATACTTTAAGCAGTGGGCAACGCCAACTTGTATTTATTGCTAGAGCAATCGCGCAAGATAGCCCAGTTATGCTACTTGATGAGCCGACTTCTGCCCTTGATTTTAGTAAACAAGTGGCAGTTTGGACTTTGCTACAAGAAATTGCCGCCCAAGGGATAAGCATTTTAGTATGTTGCCATGATCCTAACCATATTCTATGGTTTTGTGATAAAGTTGTAGTGCTTCATGACGGTGCAATACTTGAAACTGGCACTCCAAGCTCAGTGTTAAGTATAGAAATGTTACATAAAATTTATGGCCCATCTTGCACTCTTGGCACTACTCATGTGGTGTATCCTGAAAAAATTTCCAATATTTCAATGAATAATAATTTATTTTAATTCTTATTAAATTTATAAGTTTTAACTCTGTATATATTATACAATATGTTGCAAATTTGCATATAAATGTAAATTGCAATGAGTATTTTATATTCAGAGTTTTTTGCTAAATAATGTTTAATAATTGACCTAGTGTTGAATCTTTGTTAATAGCAAATTCTACATAAGGTATCATGCGCATATAAAGGTTTTTGGTCACATTATTTCATTCAGAACTTCCTTCCGTCTTTGACGTAGGCCGTATTTATTGCTCAACTTACCATGTTATAATTAAGTTTTATATTTTTTTGTTTAACTGTTATAATATTAATCTTGGTATTTGGAGAAATTTAAGATGCAACAAGAGTTTGTAGAGAAGAATGCAAAGCGAAATGATAGTAATATATCTGCCAAAGAAAGTAGCGCTTGGGGTGGGCTTATATTTCTTATAAGAAATAATGAAGAAAATCTCCGTCAAGTCTTTGGTAAGGCAGATGAGCTTGAAAATATTTTAGAGTTTGCAAAGAAAGACCATGAAATAAATAAATTGCCAGTACTGTCTAAATATCTATATGTTTTTGTAGAAAAAAACTATGGATCCTTAAAGTCAAGTAAGCCATTTTTACAAATCATAAAGCAATATGTAAACCTTGTTAAAGTTTCTAAGAATGATAAACTTATTAAAATTACAAATGCAATTATTAAAACCATTGCTAGCGAGCAAGAAGCACCTAAAAAAGTAACTGAGCTATCTGATGAACCAAATATACAAATGTGGAGCTCCAAGGAAAGCTTGTGTAAAATAATTGTTGGGAAAATTCCTAAAAAAAGTAAATTTTTAAAATATTTTGAAGAAGTTTTTAATTTAATTAAGAGCGAATATTCAATTCATGATGAAGAAAATTTTGAAAGTTTTTTTGTTCGTAAATTTTTAATACATACTTTTAACAACCAAAATTTTGCTGAAATGGATAATTTCATTGAATTTGGCAAGATTAACATTAATATGACATTTGATTTGCACTGTGCGGGGGATAATCAAATAACTTTAGCCCATCACTTAGCTCAATATTTAGATTGTGCTGATTGCTATCACCTAACAAGAAGATTTATTAACAGAATTAATTTTAAGGCAGTAGATAAAGCTGGCAATACCTTTATGCACTATGCGGTTATGTCACAATGGGAGCATGATTTAAAGCCATTTATCAAAAGGTCAGATTTAACCATTAAAAACAAAAAAGGCCTAACTTGCGTAGACTTAGATAGAAGTATGATTAAGAAGGATGCAAGCTCTGTTTTTAATAGCTAATTTTCATACTAATTTTTGCACCATAAAAAAACTACCATAAATATTTATGGTAGTTTTTTTATATACTAAGGATATGATTTTTTAGCCCTTATCGTGTTTGTTTATCCAATAATCTAAAGTGCTGTATAATATATTAGGCTCAATGGGTTTTGCAATGTGGCCATTCATGCCATTTGCAAAGGCCATATCTATATCATCTTTAAATGCATTGGCGGTCATGGCAATAATTGGGGTTGTGTTTGCATCTTCACGATCAAGCTCACGTATGGATTTTGTTGTTTCATGTCCATTCATTTTGGGCATTTGTATATCCATAAAAATTAGATCATAATGGTTTAATGGTGATGCTTTAAACATTTCTAATGCGTCTGTGCCATCGTTTGCTTCATCGATGATTAAATCAAAGGGTGATAGTAGCTCCATGGCAATGATGCGGTTAATTTCTACATCATCCACAAGTAAGACGCGCTTACCTGGTGCAATTACGATATCTTCTTGCTTGCTGCTTGTTGTTTCAACGCTTGTGTCTTCAAGAAGCCAAAGTGAGAAGTAAAATTCACTACCTTTATTTTCTTCACTAGTAACTTCAATTTCACTATCAAGCAGCTTTGCTATGCTTCTGCTTATGGAAAGCCCAAGGCCCGTTCCGCCATAGATGCGTGTAATATGTGAACCACCTTGCTCAAATGGCACAAAGAGTGACTTAAGCTTTTCTTGGCTAATACCAATGCCAGAATCCGCTACGGAGAAGAATAATAAAGCCTTGCCGTCTTTACGCTCCTTTTGCTCAATATTGAAAGTAATATTACCAAGCTCTGGCGTAAATTTAACAGCATTCCCCAATAAGTTAATGAGAATTTGGCGTATGCGTAATTCGTCAGAAATAAAATGAGTATGCTCAAAACCTTGCATATTAATGTTGAATTTAATGTTTTTTGACTCGCAACGTGGCGTAATGATGGATGATACATCATTAATGAGTTTAGCCAGGTCGAAACTTTCAAAGCTAATTTCAATCTTACCGGCTTCAATTTTTGAAATATCAAGAATGTCATTTAATAAGCCAAGCAAGTGCATGGAGGATGATTCAATTTGTACTAAATTGGGCAGTAAATTTTCCTTGGTGCATTCTTCCTCATTTAGTTTGCGTTTGGCTATGTTGGTCATACCAATAATGGCGTTCATGGGGGTGCGAATTTCATGGCTCATGCGGGCCAAGAATTCACTTTTAGATTTACTGGCTTCGTTGGCCTCATCAACAGCTTTTAATAAATCTTGTTGAGTTTGGCGTAACTCTTTTTCAACATCAACACGTAAGGACACATCACGCCCAACACCAAGAATACCTCGGATTTGACCATCAGGGCCAAAAATTGGTGTGCGTACAAGGTCTAAATATTCTTCATGCCCATCAGAAAATGGTATTAATCGCTCACTATACGAAGCCTTACCTGTTGTTATGACCTCATGGTCATACTTATTACACATTATGTTTAATTCAGGTGGGAGTATATCTTTAGAATGCCTACCCTGAATTTCTTCTGGGGTAAGTCCAAGTAAGCTTGCAAAGCGTGGGTTTACCGCAAGATACACACCTTCTATGTTTTTATACCAAATAATATCTGGTGAGCTTGAAAGCACCATGTTTAACAAGGCTCGTTCGCGTTCAATATTTTCTTGCTCAATTATAAGTTGGGTTACATCCTCAGCTTCAATAATAAATCCAATATTATGGCCTATTTTATCAACTAGATATGTAGCACTTCCCTTATAATAAGATTGTGTTGGCTCATAGTAGCTAATTGTTGAGGGTTTATTTTCTAAAAAAGTATTAATGGAGCCATTTTCATTACCAAAAATACTTATTTCTGGATAGAATTTACCTTCAACTTCTTCAAACGTTTTGTCTAAAATATCCAAGGCAAATTCATTCATATAAAGGATTTTTTTGTCAAGATCAGTAATGGTTAGGGGGTTTTTTGTACTCATTACAATACTATTAAATAATTCATCTAATGAATTGCATAAGATGCCAATTTCATCCTTTTCAGTGGTGTTAAATCTAAATTTACGCTGCCCCGTACTAAAGCGGAATATACCTTGAATAAGATATGTGACTTGCTTTGTCATGATGGAGGCTAGCCAAATGGCTATTAATACGACGAAAAATGTCATGGCTATGGTGTATATGGAAAGGCTAGTGGCTGTATTCCATAAATTGTTGGTAATGGCATTAAAGGTTTGCTCAGCAACGGCAGAAAGCTCTGCATCTGTTGTTTCTATAAGGCCCTGAATGGTATTTTGTGTTTCAAGAGCAGGGCGGTGGAAGTCATCAATACCAACTGTCATGGTTACAATACCAAAACCAATTAAATTATCACCATATTGGCTTGTATAATAAGGTATGGCTGACACTGTGGTAAGCTTCCAAAGGCCACTCCATAAAAGCAAAAATGAACCAGAGCCACCATGTTGAGCCAAGTTATACCAGCCAGTGCATTGTGGCGCAAAGTTTAAGTATCGACAATCTAAACCAATATTACCCTGTTTGATTTGCTCAATGGCTGGCTTTCTGTCGCGGCGCTGGTCAGTAAAGCGTGGTTCATCCTTTATAAAATCTAAATATGCTAGGCCGCTATTTTGCCATCTGGCATAAGTGTCTGCATCAAGGAAAGTGGGTTGGCGTTCGCCAGTTTCAGCGTTAAATCCAGCAATGGAATGGTGGCGGGGGTGAAAAATATTGTAGCCATTGTGATCCCACATAAAGGTATAATTGCCTTCAGCTGCGGCATTAATGTCAGAATAGCGATCTTTATGCGGTACAAGGTGTTCAAGCTTGTGCATTATATGGTCATGGTTAAGTGCAAGGGTAACATACCCAGTAATTTTGCCTTGTTGCTCAACAGGCATGGCAAAACGCACAAGACCACGAAAGCGCTTTCCATTGGGATTTTCATCTCCAACATATGCCGCTTTTTCTGGCTCATAGGGGACGTTTTTGAGTTTTGCATTTTCAGGTGTATACATGCCAATAATGTTAGAGCCTACATATTCACCAATAACTTCAGAAACATATATTTCGCCTGCTTTAAGCTCTTTTAATTTTACAAAATAATCTTCAGCTTTACAGAATGTATTTTTTTTATCAGCAATATTTTTAAGCTTTGGATCTAACAAGTCTGAGCTGGTAGCTTTGATTAATTCTTGACCATTTAAGTCAATATATGTGGCTTCTAAATAAAGCGGTCTGCGTTCGTATTCAAAATTATCTGGCGGGCGTGAGCGGAAACTTTCTTTATTTTGTTCACTCTTTAATGTAACTTGCGGTGGTTTCTTATATTCGCTAGTAGGAACCCAAGATTTACCATTTTCAGCAAGAACCCATTCACGAGGTTTTATCAAGGGGCTGGTTTTAGAGTTTATAAAATTTTCTAAGGTTTTAACGTCTGGTTTAAGGGTTGCCAAGAAGCGTAAATCATCATCACGAGCATACAGAAAATTTGCCAATGTTTTTGCGGCATCGGTGGTCATGCGTTCAATTTCATCGGTAGCTCTATCATCAAGCGCTTTTACGGCGTCATTAACGGCTAGCGCGCCGGCATCGGAAAGTTCTTGAACGGCTTGACTGGTGATGTTTTCGGTGCGTGTTCGCATTTCATTGCCAAGTTCTACAGCTTGATTCCAAGCTACGAGGGCCAATAGTACAAGGGGGATAACTTTAATAACTACAAAAAGTAGGATGAGCTTGGAACGCATACCAAAGTCGAAAGAATTAAAAAGGCTGGCTAACGAGCTAATAAATTTACTGAAAATTGATTTACTGTGTTTCATAAAGATGTTCTATTGATTTGTTTTTCTAAAATACGGTTTGTATAATTT
Source organism: uncultured Desulfovibrionaceae bacterium (assembly GCA_964368595.1). Taxonomy (GTDB): domain Bacteria; phylum Desulfobacterota; class Desulfovibrionia; order Desulfovibrionales; family Desulfovibrionaceae; genus CAYJAD01. The sequence continues at coordinate 4 of CAYJCI010000068.1, read as the reverse complement.
GATG
>CAYJCI010000067.1:0-9942 GCA_964368595.1 uncultured Desulfovibrionaceae bacterium | reverse complement strand
TAAATCAAGGGGCAGATGCCAAGCTTGTGGAGCAAATGGGCGATGGTTTAACAGGTCTTTGGGTAGACATTGCCTGCCCTGATAATCAAGCCAAGGGCCCGATTATTGCGCTACGCTTTGACCTTGACGCCATTGGTACAGTGGAGTGCCACGAGCAAGGCCATAAACCTACCAAAGAGGGTTTTGCCTCTTGCAATCATGGCTCAATGCATGCTTGTGGGCACGATGGGCATGTGGCTATTGGTCTTGGGCTTGCTTTAGTTTTGCATGAAATTCGTCATCAACTAAAGGGCGTAGTTAGGCTTATTTTTCAACCTTCTGAAGAAATCGGCCAAGGCGCCAAAGCCATGCTTGATGCAGGGGTGATGCAAGGCGTAAATGAGCTTATAGGCTTGCATCTTGGTGTGCAAGCAAAGGAGCTTGGTACAATAATTGGCGGCACAACGGACTTTTTGGCTGTGTCATCCTTTGAAATTTCTTATCATGGTAAAGCGGCTCATGCTGGCCTTGCGCCGCATGAAGGCCAAAATGCCCTCATGGCAGCCATGGCAGCCATACAGGGTATACATAGTATTCCAAGGCATGGTGACGGCGCAAGCAGATTAAATATTGGGCAATTAATTGTTGATGGCTCGCCAAATATAGTTCCATCCAAGGCTTGGTTTGCTGGTGAAACAAGAGGCATTAATTGTGAAGTTAGTGATTGGATGTTTGCAGAGGTAAAGCGCATAAGCAAAGCCGCCGCGGATATGTGGGGTTGCACCCATGAATTGCACCGCGTGGGCTCGTGCATTAGTGGTTATTCTGACGAAAGTCTTGCACAAGATGTTTGTAAAATTGCGGAAGAAATGCCATTTTTTACCAAGATTATACCCAGTGCCAAGTTTTTAGCCTCAGAGGACTTCACTTGGCTTTTAAAAGATGTGCAAAGCCGCGGCGGGCAAGGAACCTATATACAAATAGGCACAGCCCTTGCCGCAGGCCATCATAATGAAAAATTTGATTTTGACGAAGCCGCTCTAGAACCTTCTGTGGAGCTTTTGGCAAGGCTTGTGCTTAGTAAGCTTGACTTATGCAAGGTAAATACGCCATAAGCGGCATTGCTTACACGCTAGAATGAAAATAAAGGAATATATATGCCTAAAATAGCCATTGTTGGCGGCGGTCTTGCAGGTTGTGAATGTGCACTTGTACTTGCAAAACACGGTATTGCCGTGAGCCTTTTTGAACAAAAGCCAGTTGAAATGTCTGCGGCTCATCAACTTCAAGATTTGTCTGAGCTTGTATGCTCAAATTCTTTACGCTCCAATGAAATTGCCACGGGTATTGGACTATTAAAGCAAGAAATGCGCGAGCTTGATAGCCCCTTTATGGCTATGGCTGATTCATGCACTGTGCCAGCTGGTAAGGCCCTTGCTGTTGACCGTGAGCTTTTTGCAAAAAATGTTACTAAATCCATTGAAGATAGTGAAAATATAACGCTATATCGTAAGCAAATTCAAAGCCTTGATGATGCAGCTCTAAATGATTTTGAGCATGTTGTAATTGCCGCAGGCCCGCTTGCTTCGGATAATTTAGCCGCATCCTTGGCTGAAAAAATTGGCAATAAACAGCTTTATTTTTATGATGCCATTGCGCCAATTATCAGTGCTGACTCCTTGGATAGAAATATTATTTTTAGAGGCTCACGCTATCAAGAGCCAGAAGAGGCAGCCATACATGGTGAATATTTAAACTGCCCCATGGAGAAGGATGAATACTTAACCTTTTATCATAACTTACTAAATGCTGAAAAGGTTGGCACTAAGGATTTTGAAAAAGAAGTGCACTTTGAGGGCTGTATGCCCATTGAGGCCTTGGCAGAAAGAGGCGAGAGAACCCTTACCTTTGGCCCATTAAAGCCTGTGGGCTTTGTGGACCCACGCACAGGCCGCCGCCCCTATGCCATTGTTCAATTACGCACGGAAAATCTAAATCAAACCATGTATAATTTAGTGGGCTGTCAAACAAAGCTCACCTATAAAGCTCAAGAGGTGGTCTTTCGCTCCATCCCTGGTCTTGCTAATGCAGAATTTGTGCGCTTTGGAAGTATGCATCGCAATACTTATGTTAATGCACCACAAGTGCTTGGGCCAGATTTAAGGTTACTTGGGCAAAAGAAAATTCGCCTTGCTGGACAAATTACTGGAGTTGAAGGATATGTGGAGTCTGCCGCATGCGGGCTTTGGGCTGCCATGCTTATAATTGCTGAATTGCAAGAAACAACCTTAACCGCACCGCCAGTGCAAACGGCTTTGGGTGCTTTGTTAAATCACTTACAAACAGAGGTTAAAAAGTTTCAGCCATCTAATGCACATTTTGGGCTCATGCCAGAGCTTGATCAAAGAGCTAAAAAGAAAGAGCGCAAAGCACTTTATAGCGAGAGGGCACGTGAGCACTTTGCCGCATGGCTTTTAACTCGTTAAAAACTAATCAGTTTCACAATTATTAAGGGTGAGAAGCATACAAAGAGCAATTATTCTTTGCGCTTTCTGCCCATAAATTCATCTAGCACGGAAGATCGTACTTTATATGATTTTTCAGTGTCCATTTGTTTTAAATCATCTCTGTCAACGTAATAAATAGCTCCGCAAGGGCACATGGTGGCACAAGCTGGCCCCATGCCTTGTTCACGTCTTTTAGCACATAAATCACATTTACGGCTTCCAACTCCCTTATCTGACTCAAAAAAACCAGCATAAGGGCAAGCAAGCATGCAGGCACGGCTTTCACAACCACGACAAAGCATAGTATTTAAGATTACTGCACCATCAGCATCACGGCTAATGGCTTTATTGGGACATATTTTTAGGCAATAAGCCTGCTCACAATGCACACAGTACACAGGGACGATTTGCCCCTCAGCACTGCGAGCCATTACTATGCGTGGCTGATCATGTATAAATTTGCAGACTGCTTCGCAAGTTTCACAGCCAATACATTTTTCATAATCAATATATAATGTTTTTCCGGCAGTTTGTGTACTCATGGCTTTACCTTAAGGAGTTTGGTGCTATGACATCAGCAGCATAGTTATATTCTGACTCACGATGCTGAGCCTTTAAATCAAGCCAGTGAGCTAATGAACGTGCGGCACGAAGCCCACTATACACAGCCTTACCAATTTTGCTTGGGCCAGTAAGAACATCACCAGCCACAAAAACATTTTCAATCTTAGTCATGTGTAGCCAGCGCACTTCACCCTTACGAACGTCAGTTAAGCCCAATTGATCTTGAAAGGGTGGGGTGGGTATTTCACCAATGGCAGATACCACCATGTCAGCAGCTATGGTGTGTGTTTCATTAGTTTTTTTGTCCGTATATTCTATACCTTCTACCTGAGTTTCGCCCAAAATGCGGGTGGGTACGCAAAGCTCATTCCAAGTGATGCCATCCTTCATCAAGCGTTCAAGCTCAAAAATGCCAGCAGGTGCATCCTGCATGGAGCGGCGGTAAAGCATATATACTTTTTTTGCACCCATTTGGCATGCGCTGTGAGCTACATCTACTGCAGAATAACCTGCGCCAATGACGACAATGTTTTTGTCTTTAACATCAGGTGCTTGAACGTTAGCTCGCCCATAGCGAGCAGCCCTTATGGGGAATAGAAACTCTAAGCCAGAAAGAACATTGGTTAAATTTTCTCCCTCAATCTCCATGCGGCGTGATTTCCAAGAACCAGTGCAAATTATGATGGCGTGATGATTTTCTACCAATTCATCAAGGCTGCGCATATCTTGAGAAAAATGGTCACCTTCTTCCTCAAATAAAGGATTTGAACAGCAAACCTTGGTTTGATTATGAAAATTTACACCATATGAGCGAGAAAGCAAGGTCGTGCCTTTTTGAATGCGTTCAGATGGTATACGGTGCCCAGGAATGCCAAATAGCATTAAACCGCCAGGCTTTGGCAATTTATCATACACATCAACCTGATAGCCATGTGAGGCCAAAAAGCCACAAGCCGCAAGACCAGATGGCCCCGCACCAATAATACCCACCCTTCGGTTATTAGGTGGGGCAGGCTCTTTGCGTAAAAAAGCAAAATTCATCATGTCTTCGCTCATGGGCACTCGCTTGTGTTAAATGCTAAAAAAACTTCACCAACTCAAAAAGCTTATGCCTTGGTGTGGTGGATATATGATAATACTGATTTTGCGGAATATAAATAAAGGGTATGTCCTCACTACGTTGCAATAAAAATAATGATAAAATTACCCTGTTTACGGCTTGGTGTCCAACTATTAGTAGTGGTGAGTCACCGGCAATAAATAATGCACGCCTAAGCCCCCTACGCACTCGCTCACGCAAAATGGCATAGCTTTCGCCATTGGGGTAAGCATAGCTGTATTTATTAGCACGGCGGCCAGCGCTTACCTCTGGCATTAGGGTGCGGATATCGTCATATTTCATGTCTTCGCAATCGCCTGCCCATATTTCATCAAACTCTTTTAAGGCCATGACTGATGTTTCTGGCCTATCTTTTAGTAAGGGGGCAGCTGTTTGATGTGAGCGTAAGCGGGTTGATGTAAAGACCCAAGGTATATTAGCAAATTGCAGATGCTCTGCAAGGCTGTTAGCTTGCCTTAAACCTTTGTCTGCCAAGGGAGGGTTACCACCAATACGCCCTTCAAGGTTAAATTGCGTTTGACCATGTCTAATTAGATATAAATTACGCACCCACATGGAAACAACAACATCACGTATGGCTGGATAATGCGGTGAATCACAAGGGCACTCTGCTAAAATACGGTTGGCTGTTGCATCCACACACATCCAATATTTTTCATCAGCACCCACAGGCTCGTAAATTTGCTCATAATAAGCAATGCGCGCATGAAAACTTTTTAGCGCTTCTTCCTCTGGCATATTTTGAAATTCTGGAAGTTTGCTCTTTGCTCGAGTAAAGTTATCTTGCAAGAGGGGGTCTTCATTAACGCAATCAATAAATAACACAGGATAGTCAGTTAAAGTTTGCATAATGACTTGCCGCCTAGCTCGGCTGGTGTTGGTAGCATCTAAAATTGCCACATCACCACCTTCAGCCAAAAAAGCTTTGGCACGCATCATATTCTCAAGGGCAATGCTCTCACGAGCCTCTCGCCCTTGAGCATTACTAGCTGAATAAAATTCTGGGGCTGTGGATTCAGATCCAACCACATGACGGCGTACATCACCATTATTAAAAATGGCTGCCTTTGTGCCCTCGTCCTGCAAGTTTTCGCAAATACGTTTAGCTAACGTACTCTTACCCCTAGCAGGCAGGCCCACCATTGCAACATAAAGTTTACGCATTAAAACTACTTAACCTCAAGGCGTAAAAACCTTTTCTTACCAAGGCGTATCAAATAATTACCAGCTGGTAATGGGCTTTGTGCATCATCTGAACGCACATCATCAATGGAAAATGCACCTTCTTTAATGAGCCTTCTTGCCTCGCCTCTTGATTTTACAAGGCCAGCAGCCTCTAAAAATACTGGTGGTGTGCTATCTTCACCACTGGCGCAGCTGTGCGTAGGGGCATCATCTGGTACGCCACCTTTTACAAATACAGCCGTAAAGCCTTGGCGAGCTTCCTTGGCATCTTTTTCTGAATGATAGCGTGTGACCATTTCTTCAGCCAAATCTTCCTTGGCTGCCTTGGGGTGAATTTCGCCCTTTTCAACAGCTTGTTTTTTATTGGCAATTTCTTCTAAGCTAAGAGATGAAAGTAATTCATAATAACGCCACATAAGCTCATCTGAAATGGACATAACTTTGCCAAAAATATCAGTTGGGCTTTCATCAATACCAATGTAATTGCCATAAGATTTGCTCATCTTACGTACGCCATCTGTGCCCTCTAATAACGGCAGGGTAATGATGCACTGTGGTTCAATTTCGTATTGACCTTGCAAATGGCGCCCCACAAGCAAGTTGAATTTTTGGTCAGTGCCACCCATTTCAACATCAGCTTTTAATGATACTGAATCATAACCTTGGCAAAGTGGGTATAAGAATTCGTGGATAGCAATGGGTCTTTGCTCTTTATAGCGTGTTTCAAAATCGTCACGCTCAAGCATGCGAGCAACAGTATAACGTGATGCAAGGCGAATAAAATCTGCTGAACTCATGCTACCAAGCCAGTTGGAGTTAAATTCCACCACAGTTTTTTCAGGGTCAAGTATTTTAAATACTTGTTTTTTGTATGTTTCAGCATTGGCGAGCACTTGCTCTTTGCTCAATGGTGGGCGGGTTTCATTGCGGCCTGATGGGTCACCAATAAGGCCAGTAAAATCACCAATCAAAAATACAATTCTATGCCCAAGCTCTTGAAAATGGCGCATCTTGTGCATAACAACAGTGTGCCCTAAGTGCAGGTCTGGGGCAGTTGGGTCAAAACCAACTTTAACGGTTAATGGCTTGCCACGGGCAATTTTTTTGCGTAGTTCAGCTTCGTCAATTAGCTCAGCAATACCACGTTTTATTTGAGCCATTTGTGTTTCTATATCAATCATAATACTTCCTTTTATATTTTACTTTTCTTTTGTTTTTGGTAGTAAGGCCACGGCAGTCGCAGCTTTAAGTTTGTCTTAGAGCGGCTGGTATGTAAAATTTTACATAAAATTTGCCGAAGCACTCACAAAAATTAAAAATTTATTTTTACAGTCAAAGTCTACACTGTCAAGCATTCAAGCTCTAAAATCAATAAAATCTGGGGTTCATATCTGAATAAATCTTAATTTTATCCTAAAATATGGGCAAGCATGGCATCGGCTTGCATGGCGGCAGCTTGCATAACTCTTGGTGCAAGGGGGGGGTAGTCTTGCATGTCTGAGCTAAAATCACCAACCAGCACAAGGCATTTGCCCATGTTTTTTTGTTGCATGGGTGGCCCACCATAACCACAAATGCCAGAGGCACTCACTGTAAAAAGCTCATTTTGCATGGTGTGCTCCACAAAAAGACGTTTTGTGGCGGCATCATCAAGAGCTTCTACCCAGTGGGCGGCCTTGGCTAAAAGTGGATTAATATTGTTTTCATCAAGGCGCAGGGCTTGTTTTTCGATTATAATTTCTGGATTAAGCTCTAGTAAAATTTGCTCAAGTGCGTCTACTTTGAGCATTCCAACATGCTTTGGCATATAATATTGGCGGTTTAGATTGCTAGCATCTACCGTGTCATCATCAATAAGCAAAAAATTACTCACCCCACTACGTGCAAGAAGCAGTGCGCAATTGGAGCCAAGCCCACCCACCCCAGCGATACCTACGCATGTGTTGGATAATTTATGTAATTGTTCATCCTGTAGATATTTTTTTAAACCTTGTTTTAACATTTGATTAGGGCCTTATTTTTTAAAAATAAAATGTATTACAATACCAATAAATAATAAAATTATACCAACGAGAGCAAAAACTGCTGATATATTAGCTAATTCCGCCACAAAACCCATAACGGCAGGGCCTATTAAAACTCCGGTAAAGCCCAGAATGGTCACTGTGGATATGGCAATATGCACGGGGACTTCGTCTTGCTTTGCAGCAAATGAAAATAATTGCGGAACGGCATTGGCTAAGCCAAGGCCAGTACAGGCAAAGCCCATGATTGATAATGTGGAGCTATCACCAATGAGCACAATAATTTGCCCAAGTGCCGCCAATATTAAGCCATAGATTAAAACTTTTCTCACCCCAAATTCATGGATGAGCCTATCACCAACTAGCCGCCCAATGGTCATGGTGGTTGCAAAAAACACAAAGGCCATACTGGCTTGAGCAGGGTCTACCTGCCTTTGGCTAATTAAAAATATTGCCGCCCAATCAAGCACAACTCCTTCACTCATATATAGTAAAAAGCAAAGCGAACCCACAACCAACACTATGCCACGAGGGATGACGAATTTAGCATTATCATTCTTCTTGCTAGCGAATGGCAAAAGGTGCGGTGAGCAATAAAAAAACACAATACCAATGGCAAGGCAAGTTAGGATAATTGTGCTTAAAAATGGGCTAAGGTTAAGGCTCAGTAGGGCAATCATGCTCAATGCCCCTAAAATATTGCCAAGGCTGTACATGCCATGCATGGCGGACATGAGCTTTTTGGGGTAGGCATTTTCAATTATAACTGCTTGAATATTTACTACAATATCTGTAATTCCTGACATCATGCCAAGCATAAATAAAAGTATAGCACAAAGCCAAATATTCTTGGTTATACTTACAAGCACTAGCAAGATGAAAAACATGGGTATGGCAAGTTGTAGGATGCGGCGGCAACCGAAGCGCGAGCTCAAACCACCTGCAAAGGGCATGGCGCTTAAAGCACCAAGTCCAACACAAAGTAGTAATAGACCCAAAATTCCTTCACTTATGGCAAGATTTTCCTTAATATAGGGGATGAGCGCCCCCCATGCCGCAACGGCAATGCCTAAGAGGATAAATGTCCAATATGCGGCGAAGCGTATTTGTGGTCTTAGTAAATCTATCTCTTTGTTTTTCATAGTATTATTGCTGTATGTATTAAATGTTGCTTAAAAGTGAAATTGACGTAAAATTTAAGCACAATTTTTTATTGCAAGGGAACAATATGTCAAAGCCCCATGATAAGCAATTTTTTGTATTAATTATAAATTCTTTTGTGAATGCTTTTTTGGCATTTGCAAAAATATTTGTTGGTTTTTTATTTAGTAGTCAGCTACTTATAGCAGATGGTATTCACTCGTTATCTGACTTGTTGACGGATTTTTTCTATATTGTGGGCTTAAAATTAGCTAAAAAGCCCAAGGATGATGTGCACCCATTTGGGCATAGTAACCTTGAATATGCATCATCACTCATAGCCTCCGTAGTAATTTTTATTATGGTATATGAGCTAATTACTGAATTTTTAGATGATTTGCCTGATCTTGCTACCAGCGTGAGCTTCTTTGTTCTTGCGGTTTCGGCATTTACCTTCATTGCCAAGTTACTTCTCTCTTATTATGTGCTGTATCAAGCCAAGAAGCTTGATTCACACACACTAGAAAATAGTGGCCTTGAATCCAAGGCAGATGCATATTCTACGCTTATAGTAATTGCTGGGCTTTTGCTTACATATGTGGGGCTTGAATATGATATTTTATGGCTTGTGTATGCGGAAAAGGTAGCAACATTATTTATTATTTTGATACTGATAAAAGCTGCCTCAGAAATATTTTTCAACAGCTTGGTAGGCATTGCAGGTAGCATAGCCCCTGAAGAAATTAAGCATAAATATACACAAAAGATTGAAACTTATCTTGCCGAAACTAGCTGTAATTTTACATTAAAAGATCTAATTGTAATAAAGCAAGGCATTCATTATGATTTAATTGTAAGCATTAATTTTGAACAAAGCATACCTTTGAAACAGGCTAGTGAAGAAATTGCGAAATTTAGAGAGTTTCTTAATTTAGATGATACTAGTAAGAAGGTGGATATTGAATTTTCAGCATCGACTAGCTAAGGATTTTTGCTGGGTTTTTATACATAAATTTTTAGAGGGGTAGGCTTTTGTTTGGTGTAAACCATCTTAAAAAGCTTACCCCTCCTAAATATAACTATTGTAAAACTTCTAAAGTTGCTTCAGCTATTTGTAGTTCTTCATTAGTTGGAATAATGAGCACAGGGATTTTTGACTCCGCAGTGCTAATGGCCCTTGCGCCAGCTTTGCGTGTGCCATTTTCTTCCGCATTTAATATGATGCCAAGTGGTTCTAAGTCTTTGCAAACGGCGGCACGCACAAGGTCGTCATTCTCGCCAATACCTGCAGTAAATACTATGGAGTCCACACGCCCAAGCAAGAAGAAATATGAGCCCAATAGCTTTTTGATGCTTCTGCTTAGCATGTTAAAGGCAAGCTCTGCCTTTGCATCACCCACTTCACGCATGGCGTGCAGGTCAC
>CAYJCI010000066.1:4949-10261 GCA_964368595.1 uncultured Desulfovibrionaceae bacterium | reverse complement strand
TGGCGTAACCCTGAAGCGTTTCACATAGTTTTTTATTATATTATAAAGAGTTAAGGTGAGAAAAAATCAAAATTTAAAGCAAAAAAAATGCACATAAAGCGCAAAATCTTTATGTGCATTAAAATGCTTTTATAAAAATAAAATTACAGAACCAAAAGCTTAATGTGTTATGTTTTTATGCTAAATTTCTTGTAATGCATTCATCTTTAGACTTAATGCATGTTGTTACATGTTTTTTACATTATTAATGCATTCAAAATTATTGCATTGTGCTTTTAATACAATGAAAATAAAATTTATTGCATTATTATATATTTGTCCACTTTTCAGTATGAATCCAACGGCGTAGCACTCGCTCAAGTTCTTTGATTACCAATGGCTTAGAAAGGAAGTCATTCATTCCTCCCTCTAAGAACATGGTGCGAACATCACCAACTGCATTGGCAGTCAGGGCAACAATTGGCATGGTGGTAAATCTATCGCCTTGCATTGCCCTAATGCGAGATGTTGCTTCAAGGCCATCCATCTCTGGCATCATATGATCCATGAACACTATGTCATATTCGTTTTTGTCTACTAATTCCAGTGCATCTGCTCCAGAAATTGCGGTTTCAACATGTGCTCCGTACTCTTCCAGCACGCTTTGGGCTATGATTAAGTTAATACTATTATCGTCCACAACTAAGGCGCGCACATTATTGGTGGTCATGCTAAATTGAGTTTCATTGGCGGCAGTATCTGCTGTATTATAACTTGAGCCTTCGAGCAATCTAGCAACTACTATGGTGGTAAGTGGAGCATAGGCCACAATTACATTGGGCTTAACGTCCTTACTTTCAAAGTAATTGCGTGAAATAGCGACGATTTTAGTGTTAGGCGCTTTGTCTGGGTCAATATTTTTAAGGTTGGTGTGGTCAATGAATGCGTGAGTATACTTGCTAAGATCATCAAGATTCTCAACAATAGTAGCCTTTGCTTCAATATCCACAAATTTATCAAGTAGTGATTTGGCCTTGACCTCACTTTTGAGCCAAATGGCAATATTCATGTCATTATAATTGCCTGTTGGAAGTAAGGGGGCTGCATCTTCAACCGTTTGTGGTAATTCAAATGAGAATATTGAACCCTTACCATAGGTACTTTCAACCTTAATGGAGCCGCTCATTTGTTCCACAAGTCTTTTAGTAATGGCAAGGCCAAGGCCAGTGCCTTCTACGTTTCTGTTTTTCTTGGTATCTAATTGTGAAAAGTTTTCAAAAAGTTGCGGCAGGTCTTCTTTTTTCATGCCTATGCCGGTATCTTCAACTTGAGCTTTAATAATAACAGTTTCACCTTGCCCAACTGGCACAGCTCGCAAAGTTAGGCGAATATGGCCTGCATGGGTAAATTTAATGGCATTGGTTAATAAATTAATTAAAACCTGCTTTAAGCGAACACTGTCACCAAGCAAGATGCGTGGTATGTCGTGATAATCTTCAATTAAGAAATCAATGGGCTTTTCACCAATGCGCACGCTAATTAAGGTAACAATATCATTAATGAATGATTCAACATAATAAGGCTCTGGTAAAATTTCTAAAGCGCCAGACTCAATTTTTGAAAAATCAAGAATATCATTGATGATAGTTAGTAGAGAGCCTGCGGCATTCTTTATATTTTTAAGATACTGCAAGGTCTCATCTGGTGGGTTTTGGCGAATGGCTATATCAGTCATGCCAAGAATTGCATTCATGGGTGTGCGAATTTCATGGCTCATATTGGCGAGGAAAGTTCCCTTGGCGTTGTTGGCAAGCTCTGCAGCCTCAAGGCGGCGTTGTTCGGTAATATCTGTATAAAAGCCTTCTAGTACGTGTGGAGTCCCGTCAGATTTGAACTCTACAACGCGGCTACGCTCCCAAATCCACTTAACAGTTCCATCCTTCATAATAATACGAAAGCTAGTCTCAAGGGGTAGGCCTAAGTTAAGGGTTTTTTTGTTAATTTCTGCAAGAGGCTCTAAATCATCGGGGTGAATCATGTCAAAGAACTGTAAGGCATTATTGTCTAAAAGTTCTTCTGATGTGTAGCCTGTTAAAGGCAGGCAACCTTCACTTACAAAAGTAAAAGTGTAGTCTGGTGGGTTGTTTAAGCATTGAAAAACCATGCCCGGCAGGTTTGCCATGAGGTTTTCCATACGCTTTTTGCTAACCTGTAGCTCATTCATAAAGGCAAATTTATCTGCAGAGATTAGCGCTAATGCTACAAGGTCCGCTAAGGATGACGCAAAGTTTTGTTCCTCAATACTCCAGATTTTTTGCGTGTAAAATTGCTCAATGCATACAACACCAGCCAAATTACCATCAATTCGTATGGGGGCATCAAGCAATGAGCATATGTCTTGCTCATAATTAGTGAATATATCGTTAAGAACGTGCTCACCGTGAGCATCATCAATGCTAATAATACGGTCATGCGTTAAGCGTTTAATGTATTCGGACTTATCAGCCAGTGAGAAATCTTCTTGAATAGAAAATTTATCGTATCTGCAATCGTAGCTTACGATATTTTTTAACTTTTGTTCGGCGTAATCTATGTGCCACAGGCCAATACGAGTAATATGCAAGGCTTGAGAGCCTTCTTTAGCTATATAACGTGCTGCTTCTTCAAAACTCCCTGTGGTAAGTTGTGGATATTTTGTAATTTTTGCAAGGCCTTGGCTAAGGCGGTTTGCTCTGATCTTGGTTTCAGCAGTATTCATAATATTCCTCATCTAACTAGGATGCTTTGCTAAGAATTTTCTAAAACTTGTCCAATTTTGTTAAGGGCATCTTTAAGTACATCATCAGCCAAAGCATAAGAGAGGCGAATGCAATTTGCATCTCCAAAAGCAGAGCCAGGAACGACCGCAACGCCAGCTTTTTCAAGCAATGCAGTGCAAATTTCAGTGTCATTGGCAAGCCCTGGGCGGAAATAGCCATGCACATCCACAAAAAGGTAGAAAGCTCCACCAGGCTTTGGGCAAATGGCCTTGCTCCAACCTTCAATTATTTTGAGGCTCATATCTCTACGAGCAATGAAGGCCGTGCGCATTTCTTGCATAAAATCTTTTGGCCCTTCAAGGCCAGCAAGGGCTGCTTTTTGAGCTATGGAGCAAACATTAGATGTGCTTTGACCTTGCAAATTAACAATGGCCTTCGTTAGAGCAGGGCAGGTAATGCTATAACCCACACGCCAGCCAGTCATGGCATAGCTTTTGGAAACTCCGTTGCATATGGCAACTTGTTCTGGGTGCTTGTTAAACCAATGGGCAGCAGTGCAAGATTTATTGCCATCGTAAACCAATTGGTCGTATATTTCATCAGAAATAACAAAAAGCCCTTTCTTTATGGCAACATCCATAAGTGCGTCAAATTCATCTTGGCTGTAAATGGCACCAGTTGGATTGGACGGTGAATTTAATATAAGCATGCGGCTTTTAGGGCCAATATATTTTTCAAGCACATCTGGAGTAATCTTGAAGCTATGCTCAACACTTGCTGGCACCTCCACTGAGATGGCACTGGCAAGGGCTGCCATGTCGGGGTAGCTAACCCAGTATGGCGCAGGGATGAGCACTTCATCACCAGGGTTAAGGATGGCTTGCATAATATTATATAATGGTTGCTTGCCTCCGTTGGAGATTACAACATTTTCTGCTAACACATTGCAGCCATATTCATTATTATAATAAGTTGCTGCGGCCTTGCGTAAATCCATAATGCCAGGAACGGCAGTGTAGCGGGTAAAATGTGCGTCAATGGCTGCTTTTGCGGCGTCACAAATATGAGATGGGGTGTTAAAATCTGGCTCACCTACAGCAAGGCTGATAATTTCTTTACCTTGTGCTTTTAGTTCTAGGGTTTTAGCGTTTATTGCTAAGGTTGCTGAAGGTTTGACAAGTGAGAATTTATCTGCCAGTTTCATGAACACTCCTTATGTGGTTAGATTAAGCGAGTAAAAATTAAAAATTGTTCAGTGTTTATACTGTGTTTTTTGTAGATTGCTTGGAGTTATGCTATATGGAGTATAAATTTACCCCATACTAATCAAACTCTCTATAAGCTACATATCAAACAATAACACAACTGTAAATGCCAGAAAGGCTCTTAATGAAATATCCTTTAATAGTATACCCCCATGATTGTGTGGTCGGACGATTTATTCGTCGTCATAAGCGTTTTAGTGTTGCTGTGGAATTGGAAGGTGAGCAAGTGTGGGTTCATAGTAATAATTCAGGCTCCATGCTTGGGCTTATGCGTGAAGGGATGCCCATTTTAATGTCACGTGCCAACAATCCTGCCCGCAAGCTTGCTTTTACTCAAGAATGCGTTTGGATGGCTGCTAGCATACCAAGCATAAAATCAACAAATCCTGTTGATTATTTGAGTGATGAGCAAAATTTTTGGGTGGGCGTTAATACGTCGGTGCCAAATAAATTATTGCAAGAGGCATTTAATCAAGGGCTTTTGACTTTTGCTAAGGGCTATTCTCATTTTCAGCGTGAAGCAAAGCGTGGGCAAAGTCGATTAGATGCATGCATCACAGCAGAAAATAAGCCCACCCTTTGGGTTGAATGCAAAAACGTCACTATGGCTGAAGATGATGTGGCGCTTTTCCCCGATGCACGGACTGAACGCGGTCAAAAACATTTGCGTGAATTGATGGAAATTGTGGCAAATGGTGAGCGTGCTGCCATGTTTTATTTAATACAAAGGGCGGATGCCAAATGCTTTGGGCCAGCAGATATGATTGATGAAGATTATGCCAAGTTGTTTTGGGAGGCTGTGCAAGCAGGGGTTGAGGTATATCCCTTCAAGGCGGATATTGATAGCAAAGGCATATACTTAGGTGAGCTATTGCCCTTGGTTAACTGTAAATAAATTATGGTTTTGGGTTGAGCTGTCCTTTAAAAAAATGTGCATTGAAGCAAGGTTTTTTAGCAAATAAAGGCGCAAGGTAGTTAAGCGTTCTCTTAGTGCTTGTTTCAATGTCATGTATTTTGCAAGCTCCAAGAGCTTTTTGGCTCCATTGCTCGTAATTTTTATCATCAAGTATTGTTTCTAGTGATTGGAACCACTCGCTTACTTCATGCTCTGAAGGAAAGTAATGATAATCATTACGGCACTTTTGAGGTGTATTAACAATAATTCCGCCACCATTAGCAGCATCAGGTAATCCACCAGAAGTGGAGGCAATTACAGGAATTGCATTCATATTAGCCTCTACCACAACGCGGCCAAAGCATTCAAACCAGAGCGATGGTACTAATAAAACCTTGGTTTTAGCATATACAG
>CAYJCI010000066.1:0-4849 GCA_964368595.1 uncultured Desulfovibrionaceae bacterium | reverse complement strand
AAGCATTCAAACCAGAGCGATGGTACTAATAAAACCTTGGTTTTAGCATATACAGTTCTTATATCAGTTGTATGTGGCTGCACTTCAACATTATCAAAGTTTTTTGCGTCTTGAGCGTATATTTTCAAGGCTTGCTCAAATGTATGTCTGCTCTCAACGATTAAGAATTTCCAGTGAGGGTGTTTTTGCTTAGCCATAAGGGCAAGTCTTAAGATAATGGATATTCCTTTGTTGGGGCCAGGATTAATAAAGGTTATATATTGAGGGTCGCGCTGGGCGGCAAGCACACTTTCAGGATAAATAAATGTTCCTGTGGGCAGTATGTTAATTCGGCTTTTGTCGTGATAAAGCTTCATAGTTGCTTTAGAATCAGTTAAAATCATATCCACATTAAAGAAGTCAAAATCTATATAATTTCCATTAGATATGATGACCACAACGCTTATGCCGTGTTTTTTGGCTTCAGTCATGATGGCCATTTCTAGTGGTGATAAGTCAAATAAAAATATGATATCTGGTTTAAAATTTTCTAGTGTGTGTAGATATGTTATGAAGAACTCAATTTCTTCTTCCCTCGTCATTTCTTTAATGTTTCGTGATTTTGTTTTTAAATAGCTATAGCTTACCCCTCTTTCATCAAAGTTTGCCCATTGCTTGGCTGCCATTTTGTCTGCGACGTTACCGAGTATGGTCCCTCCACTTGCGGCATCAAAGTTAAATGCTCCAAGCACGCCACAATGCACACCATGCTTTGCAAATTGTTCAAACATGATTTTTACTTGTATTGCGGCACCAGATGATGTGTCATGCAGGCACAAAGGTGCTGTCCATAATATGCGAGGAGATGTAAGCGACTTGTGTTTAAGCATAATGATTTCTTAGCGGTTAAATTTAAAAAACAAAGGTGGTTACTGCTTGGCTAAATGAAGATTATTTTTATTTTGCCAGGTAGTAACCACCTATAATGTTAAGTTTAGCTTCTATTTATTGCTTTCAAATTCACTCATGTCAGGAGCAGTATTTGGATTTGTTTGTCCAAGGTCCAAAGGATATGCTGTAATAATACCTTTGCGTGTACCAACTCCTAATGAGCCTGGGTGAGTATTTAAGCCAACGATAAGGTCAAGATAACCGTCATTGTCAATATCGCCTAGTTGAGCGCCAATTACAGAGCCACGAATGCGGCGTGTTTTCCACTTAAGGCCAAGGCCTACACCGTCCCAGTACAAGGCGTGAATTTCACCTTGTGGGAAGAAACGATAGCGGTCAAAAATTTCTGCAGCAGTAGATACAGGCTTGTTAATAAGCACCACATATTCACCACGGCCTTCAAGGTCAGCTACAATCATTTCCATTGGGGCAAAGTACTTGCTTGGAAGCTGGTAGCGCTTATCAACGCCAAGGCCATCAATGGATTTGTAATGCTCCATACCAACGCTTGAGCCAGAGAATTTATCTATGGTTTGGTGCATGGATTTGCCATCTAGGCTGTAAACGGTAATACGCTCATTTTCGCCTATCATGAGCAATTTATCTATGTCATTTTGAGGGTTTGCTGGCATGTAAGCAAAGTTAAATGCATTGCCACCCTTGGGCAATTTAATTTTGCTACCAAGTGTTACTTTATCACCAACTACGCTTGCTATATGCACACCTGGGCGGAACATGCGAACGCTATCCCAAGCTTGACCAACAAGAGTTCTTTCATAGGTTGGCGCCATACGAACTACGTTTAAGAAATAGCCACTACGTTTGCAAAATTCGCGGATTTGACCACCTTCAAAGCTATAAATGTATGAGGAAGGCTGGTTGTCAGACTCACTAAAGGTAGTAACAACGATTTGTGGAGGTCTGCCCTTAATCAATGCAATTTTGCGAATAAGAAACGCCTGATTTGACATGGAGATGGTGTGTTCAACTAGTTGTTGTACTTTGCCGCCATTCCAATCATAAATATACAGTCTGTGGTCGCTTAGTACAGCAACTTGAGTTTTGCCATGGCCGCTAAAGTCACCAGTGGTGAAGCCTACCATGTCGTAAGATAAGAGCGAGCTACGCATGCGAGAGCCATCTTCTGCTCCAGCGCCTTGGTAGCGGAATTGCGGGTTTAAATATACTTCTTGTTGGCTTGTTTCGTTATGCACAATGCCAGTATTCATTTGGTTTACTACTTTTTTGCCGCTTACGGTGCGGCCAAAAACTTGCTGGCTCAAGCCATCAGCAAGGCCTTGAACTGAGCCAATGAGCTCACCCACAGGGCTTTGGGCATTTCTTGACCATTCTTTACCGCTTTTATCACGAACTTTTACATCAATTGTTGCGGTATTGTTGATTATGTTAATGCTACCCCAGATGGCATAATCCACAGCGGCAGCACTTTGTATTTTTTGAACTTCTGCAGCTGTAGTTGGGGCTTTAGCAGGTGCAGATTTTGATGAAAGCTCAACGTTTCCAGGCCAAGCTAAGCGATTAGCCAAGGTTGAAGGAACAGCTTTGCCAAGGTAGGCATATTCTTTTGGACCATTTACTGAAAATGGCATCACCATAAAGCTTTTGCTTGCAGCCATGGCAGGCAAAGCTATGAAAATACTTAGTATTACTAAACATGTAGCGCGTAATAAAAATTTCATGTAGAACTCCTTACATTGTGGGCAGATTACCCAAAGCTCACAAGCTATACACTGAATTCACTTGACTTGCAAGTTAATAATCTTTGCTTTAACGGCTGGATATTGTTATAATTTATTAAGATTAAATATTTTTTTGCAATGAATTTGAGGGCTGAATAGTCATATTTTGTATGTAAATGAAATTAAAACATAAAAAAATTAATACGCTTATTGCTTCTATTAAGTATTATTGACCTTGTAGGAACAAGCAGATATAAAAATATACAAGGTGCAACAACTATTATGCAAAAAAATAAACAAATTCCCTCGCGCTCTTTTCGTTTGGTATGCGCAAAAGAACATATAAGCTTAGTTGAAGGCTTGCTTCATGTTGAAGGTTTTGCCTTTGAGCCAGAGCCTTTTTCTCCTTGGTGCCGTATACTTACGGCTGAGCCAAAACCGCTTGGAAGTAGCCTTGCTGCTTTTTTTGGTCTTATCTACATTCAAGACCGCTCCTCCATGCTCCCCCCCTTGGCACTTGCCGGAAACTTTACGGGTGATGAAGGGCTAGCTGTGCTTGATATGTGTGCAAGTCCTGGTAGTAAAACAGGTTTTTTAGGGCAACTTGTGGGCAAGGATGATTTTGTGCTTGGCAATGAACCATCAAAATCCCGCCTAGCAACACTTAGAGCTAACATGGCTCAGCTTGGATTTTTGCATGTAGCAACTTGCACCTATGGTGGTGAGGACTTAGCCCTTAATCCCAATTCATGGCAATATATTCAGCTCGACCCTCCTTGTTCTGGCTGGGGAACTGTGGCAAAAAATCCTCAAGTGCTTGATCTTTGGCAAGGCAAAAAAATATCACCGCTAATACAATTACAAAGAATGTTGTTGAAAAAGGCCTACGAGCTTTTGCGCCCAGGTGGGCAGGTGGTTTACTCTACATGCACAACCAATGTGGATGAAAATGAAAATCAAGTAAAATACGCCATGAATGAGCTAGGTTTTGAGCTTGTAAGCATAGAGCCATTTGACGGATTTACTTGGGAAGATACACCCCTCACAGGTACGTTAAGGGTAGATGGAGCCCGCTCAGATGCACAAGGCTTTTATATAGCAAAATTGCAAAAGCCACACAGTGTAGAAGTAAATAACATTATAAAGTCAGTAGCTTTAAATGATGAAGAACTTAACAAAAATTTACTTGAAGGGCCGTGTACTGATATAAATTTATTGCCTAAAGGTAGCATTATGCTTTTTGGAAATGTGGCAAGGTTTGTGCCTCATGCTGCATTAAATGTGCTTAATGAAAACCTGCGTTGGCAGGCCTCACCTCTTGGTAAGATGATGGGTGATTGCATTCGCCTTGCTCCGCACTGTACGAGCCTTATGCCAAGCGTTGCGCCAAAAGATGCATTAGTCCTTGACGACATTAAAGATATTTATGCCTTACTACAAGGTCAAAGCTTAAAAACAGATTTAAAAGGCCGCGAAACAGGACTTTACTACCAAGCACCACAAGGAACATTGCCCTTGGGCCGCATTACCCTCAAACAGGGTCGCGCTCTTTGGAGTGGTAGATAAAATTTCAATAAATTATTCTTAGTAATTTTAGAATATTTTATACAATGTTGTTTAGCACGGCCTAGCGGCCCTACGTGCGACTTTTGTCCAATATTGCGATATTTATCTTTTTCATTGTGCCTTCGTCATAAAATTTTTCCCTTATACGCACGGCCCTAAGGCCGCTTACGCAGGAAAAAATTTTCTTCCTCGGCACAATAAAAAATATGAAAATATACACAAAATAGACAAAAACAGTCACTCACATTTTTACTTCGTGCTTTGCTCTCTGTATCCGTAAGGTTCGCAAACTCACCAAACGGCTATGCTTCGCACCCTGCGGGCAGGGCTTCGCACTTGTAAAAATGGTTCGCCCGCGAGGGGGGATTTTTCTTATCACGTAATTTTGCAAGTTAGGCTGAATTAATATGTTGTATGTTAAAATAAAAAATTAAAAAATGGTCAAAAATGAGTAAGCAATTTTTCACTTTTATAATTTTATGTAAAATATCTTAAAGAGAGTTCAAAAAGGGTAGGCTACAAGGAAGTGAGATGTTTTTTGGAGGGGAGTCCTACCCAACGGGCGGCGAAGCCGTTTACGTTAGGCAAGCTTGCGAACCTTCCCCCAATGACTCGACAAAAACATCTCACTACGCAGTAGAGTACCCTTTTCA
>CAYJCI010000065.1:0-10373 GCA_964368595.1 uncultured Desulfovibrionaceae bacterium | reverse complement strand
CAATGCAAGGCGATAGATTTACCACCATGCCAATTGTTGCCCTGACTGCCAATGCCGTTGGCGATGTTCGCACCATGTTCTTAGAAGGTGGAATGAATGACTTCCTTTCTAAGCCATTAGTAATCAAAGAACTTGAGCGAGTGCTACGCCGCTGGATTCATACTGAAAAATGGACAAATATATAACAATGCAATAAATTTTATTTGTATTGTATTAAAAGCACAATGCAATAATTTTGAATACATTAATAACGCAACAACCCTATAACAACATGTATTAAGCTCAAAGGTGAATGCATTGCAAGAAGTTTAGCATAAAAATATAACTCATTATGTTTTTGGTTCTATAATTTTATTTTTTATAAAAGCATTTTAATGCACATAAAGACTTTACGCTTTATGTGCATTTTTTTTGCTTTAAATTTTGATTTTTTCTCATCTTAACTCTTTATAATATAATAAAAAACTATGTGAAACGCTTCAGGGTTACGCCAGAAGCGTTTTTTTGCATATTGCCCATGCGAAGGGGTAACCCCCACAAAATTTAACCATTAACCAAGGAGTACATCATGGGATTTGGAGGAGGATACAGCGCACCACCAGCACCAACTTACGTTGAGCCAGAAAAGCCACAAACATCAAAGCCCGTTACTGAGGCCGCCACAGCCGCAAGAAATGCTCAAAAGGAAAAAGCAAGCAAGGCAGCTGGCATTCGCGCAAGCATTTTAACAAGCCCAGTACAAAGCCAAGCAGCCGCACAAAGCAAAACTTTACTTGGGCAATAGGGTAAATTATGGCCGATGATAAAGATAAATACCAATGGCTAAGCCATCGCCTTGAGCGCCTTTTAGAAGTGCGCCAAAGCTATGAGCCTGCATGGCGTGACCTTGCAGACCACTTTCTGCCCACACGCTATAAAGATGTTGGCAAAAATCCAGACGCATGGCGCAAGATGCCAATATTAAATGATAAATTGGTTGATTCAACTGGCATCCTAGCCATGAGAACCTTGGCATCCGGCCTACAAGGCGGCATGACAAGCCCTGCTCGCCCTTGGTTCCAACTGGGGCTAGCAGACCCAGACCTTGCCAATAATTCGCATGTAAAGCAATGGCTTGCCCTTGCTACAAAACGCATGGCTAAGCTCTTTAACAGCTCAAATTTTTATAATGCTGTTCATACACTTTATGGCGAGCTTGGCACCTTTGGCACTGCCTTTATGCTTGAGCTTGCTGATTTTGAGCATGGCTTTCGCTTTATTCCTTTTTGTGCTGGTGAATATTGCCTAGACACCAATGATAAACAAATGGTTGATGTTGTTTTTAGACGCTTTCAAATGACAGCACGTCAATTAGCCATGCGTTTTGGTGCAGAAAATTTACCAAACTATGTGAAGGACAATAAAAAAATCGATGAAGGCTACATTGTAATCCATGCAATTTATCCACGAACTGAAAGGTATAAAGACCAAAGCATTGATATGCATATGCCTTTTGCCTCAGTTTATTGGCTAGAAGGTCACACCCAAGCTTCAAGCAAGGGTAAGGGGCACATGCATATTTTATCTGAATCAGGCTTTGCCGAATTTCCTGGCTTTGGAGTACGCTGGGATGTTGCTGGCAATGATGTATACGGTCGCTCCCCTGCCATGGACGTTTTGCCAGATTGTCGCATGTTGCAACAAATGGGTATCACAACGCTAAAGGCAATACACAAAGCTGTTGACCCGCCGACAGCAGTATCAGCAAGCTTAAAATCCATTGGCCTTGACCTTACCCCTGGTGGGGTCAACTACGTGGAGGTAGCTCCAGGCCAAAGCCCTCAAGCGGCAACGCCTATTATGGAAATTCGGCCAGAAATTCAAGCCGCACGCACTGCCATTCAAGACATACAAAAACAAATTAAAGAAGGGCTTTATAATGATTTATTCCGCCTGCTGCTAAATTCAGACCGCTCAAAAACTACAGCAAAAGAAGTAGCAGTAAGAGAAGAGGAAAAACTCATACTCATAGGCCCAGTACTTGACCGCTTGCATCATGAGTTTTTCATTCCACTTATCAACCGCACAGCGCGCTTAATGTGGCGTAGCAATATGCTCCCCCCCATGCCCAAAGAACTCATGGGGCAAGAGGTAAAGGTTGAATTTGTAAGCCTATTAGCTCAAGCCCAGAAAATGGTCTCCACCAACGCTGTGGATAGATTGGTTCACTTTGTAAACAGCGTAACCCCTCTACAAAAAAACATTATGGATGCCATTGATGCAGACAAAGCTGTTGATGAATATGCTGATTATCTTGGCATTTCCCCTGCCATTATCCGCCCGCAGGCTGAGCGTGAAAGTTTACGCCATGAGCGCCAACAAGCAAGCATGAACGCAGAGCAAGCAATCCTTCAAAAGGAAGCTCAAGAGCAAGGCTTAAAAACCATGCAAGAAGCAGCCAACGTTGCTGAAAAGCTAAGCAAAGCTAAGCTTGATGACAATAATGCCCTTGTTGCCGCCATGAACAACTTTAGGAGCGCTTAATGGAAAATAATATTTTCAACAGCATGCAAGAAAAAAATCAACAACATCAAAAAGCCGTGCAAAATTTTGACCGCCATATGAAGGAAGCCGTGCGGCTACTCATGCAAAAAAAGGAAGGGAGGACGTTTTTACGTTGGCTAGGGATGGGCCAATCTGCCCAAAGCATTTTGCAATTAATAATGGATTATGAGGAGGAAAAAAATGTCTAATACAATGGAAGCCATTCACGACATTCAAACAGAAGGGGCAGATGCCACTTTACAGTCTACTGGTAACACAGCTTATGAGCTGAATATTCCAGAAGGCATGAATCTTAATCAAGCTGAGCTTGAGCTTTTTGACACTCAAGCCAAGGAGCTTAATCTTGATAATGCAGGTGCGCAAAAATTGCTTGAAATATCAAGGTCTAATCAGCTCAAACACTTAGACGCACACAATAGGCAAGTTGAAGCTTGGCAAGATGAAATTCGTAAAGACAAAGATTTGGGCGGCGCTGCCTTTGAAAGCACCGTGGCCTACGCCAAGGCAAGCTTGCAAAAGTTTGATCAAAGCGGCGAGCTTTTAAGCATTTTGGAGCAAACAGGCTATGGCAACAATCCCCACGTAATTCGCTTTTTATCTGCCATTGGGCGTACACACTCTGAAGATAAAATCATACTCGGTAGCCCAAGCAAAACAGAAGCCCCACGCCATGAACGTCTATATGGCAAATATAATTCTCTATAACACAAGACTTCACACAATTCATTGTGTGAAGTCTTTCGGAGCGCTGACGGCAGTTAATGCGATCGAAAATCAAGAATAGGCGGCGCTTTGCTTCACCGTAAAATGATTGATTTTCATGACTTACTGCTCGAAAACTTGTTTTCGTAAGCGGCACAAATTTGCAAAGCAAATTTGAAATCTAAGACCAGCTGCACAATCGTGCAAATGCCTTAAAACCACAATCAAAAGGAGCTTTATATGTCAACAAAAACCCTAGGCCTTGTGGCCACACTTGCAGAGTTGCGCGACTTTCATAAAGGCAGCCCAGCAGGCTCCATCATCGAGCTTATGAATGAAACTAACGACATTCTGGACGATGTGCAATTTATGGAGTCCAATCAAAGTGATGGGCATCTAACCCGCATTCGCACAGGTCTGCCAGAAGTCTATTGGCGTAGACTTTATCAGGGCATTCCTTACAGCAAAAGCCAGTGGACACAAGTAAAAGAACCATGCTCCATGATGGAAAGCCGCATGATGATTGATGAAGCTGAGGCAAAGCTTTATGGCGGCAATGCTGCAAAGTTTATTGATGGTGAAAGCATTGCCTTTGCTGAGGCCATGCGCCAAAAAGCCGCCCGCACATTATTCTATGGTAATTCTGATGTAAATCCTGATGAATTCAAGGGCCTTGCCCTACGCTATCCAGCTAAAGATGCACCCAATGTCATTGATGCTGGCGGAACAGGGGAAGAATGCACTTCAGCTTGGCTTATTTCATGGGGTGAGCGTAGCATTCATGGCATCTATCCAAAAGGTAGTCAAGGAGGCCTTGAGCATAAAGACCTTGGCATTCAAACTGTTGAAGATTTAGAAGGCCGTCATTATGAAGCCATTGTAAATCGTTATCAATGGAGCCTTGGTCTAGCGCTACGCGATTGGCGAGCTTGTGTTCGTATTGCAAATATTCCTGTGGCTTCGCTTGGCAAACGCAAAGGGCAAAGCGGTTTTGTGGACTTACAGCAACTATTCATCACAGCTAAGAACAAAATGCCAGATGTAATGCGTCAAAAGGCTGTTTGGTATGGCAATGAAGAGCTCATGGCCGCCGTTGAATTGCAATCCACTGACGCTGGCAATGTTCACCTTGTATATGGCGAAGCATTTAAGTCTGACGGCATGCCTCTTGTTTTTGGTCGCCCACTTCGTCAATGTGATGCCATTTTATCAACTGAAAGCAATGTTTAACCAAAAACCTGCAAAGTAAATTTTGCTAAGCCACATAATGAGGTAATTATGATAATTGATAGTAATTTAATTTTATTTGAAGGAGCAGTAAGCTCCAAAGCTGGCGAGCCTGTGGCCCTTAATTCCTTACAAAATCCTGGCAAGGCTGAGCCAATTCTCATTTGCACAAAGTTTACTGAAAATTTAACTGGTGCAACTTCAGTCACCCTGACTTTGCAACAAGCAAGCAGCAAGGATGGTAGTTTTAGTGATGTAAATGGTGCTGCCATTATCATTCCTGCGGCAGATTTCATTACGGGCAAGCGCCTTGGTTGGCGTTTTATCCCGCGTGCGGTCACAAACCCTTGGCTACGCCTGAAAATTACCGTCAGTGGCACTCCCACAGCAGGCAAACTATTTTGTGCCATCTCTGGCTTTGAAGATGAACCCTACGAAGCTGGACAATACATTAACAAAGGCATTGTAGTTGGCTAAGGCCTAGACCCAAACCAAGCCCCTCAGAGTGTTTAGCTAGCTAAATGCTCTGAGGGCAAGGACTATGCAATGATTTCAAAACTCAGCATATGGAACATGGCCCTTGGATTTATAGGCACACGTAGCATTGCCGCTGAAAATGAAAATAACCTTGAAACCGTGCAATGTGCTCTTTATTGGGATAGTGCAAGGCGACAAGCTTTACGTGATTATCCGTGGAATTTTGCAAGCCGCAGGGCTTGGCTTGCAGAAGTTGCCCTGCCAAAAGGCTATGAGCAACAATATTCCCATGCCTACGCCGCACCCAAAGACATGCTTCATGCCTTGCGCATTTACCCATCTGGCAAGGACTATGAACAGCATGGCGATACTGAAAGCGGGCGCTTTATCATAATATATAGTGATGAAGATAAAAAACCACTAATCCTAACCAATGCCGCAAAGGCTTTACTTGCCTATACTGCTGACATTCAAGACCCAAGCATATTTGATGATTTATTTGCTCATATGCTAGCTCGAAAGTTGGCAGCCTTAATTGCCGTGGCTTTGCTAAAAAACAATTCCTCCAAAGTAAGTGAGCTTGAGCAATTATACCGTGCCGCCATTCCAAATGCTGTTCAAGCTGATGCAAGAGAGGGTAAGGAGCAAGAAAAGTCCGACACTTGGCTACTTGCAAGAGGTGATAGCTATGCTTACAAATAATATATCTAAGGCCATATTTCAGGGCAATGGTGTTGCCACTGAATTTCCATTCTCATTTAAGGTTTGGGAGCCATCTCAACTTATTGTATCAATCATTGATTCGCATAATTCTGAAACCATAGTCACTGACTGGTCATTAACATTAAGTGATCATGGCGGCACCATTACATATTTACATGAAGGTCAAGCCTTAGCAAAAGGCTACACTCTAGTAATTTTACGCCACATGCCCTTTACGCAAAATGTAGATTTGGTAACAGGCACTCGCTTTGACCCACAAGTGATTGAAGATGCCCTTGATAAAGCAACGGCTGAGCGTCAGCAATTATTTGAAGCCATGGGGCGTAGTATAAAAATTGGCCCCGCATCTAGCTTTACTGCTGATGATTTATTAAGTGAAATATTTTCCGCAAGAGCTGAAAGTTTTGCGTCTGCTACTTCTGCTAATAAAAGTGCTAATGATGCAACTAAACATGCTGCTAACGCCAAAGAACACGCTAATCATGCTAAAACTGAAGCAGATAGAGCAGCATCGACCACTAGCATTCCTGATGACGTAACCATTACTAAAAATGAAAACAACGAATTTTCAGTATTAACCACTTCCATATCCGACATTCCAGCATTGTCACTAACGCCCACGGCAGATCAAATTGCGGCAAGAGTTGAGCTTGAAAATAGGCCTTCAAGGGCTGGTGATGTTCTTGCCAATAAGCTTGCGGCATTGAGTGCGCAAGAAATGGCGGATGAAGCTCATACAAAATCAGGTTTTTATGTACCAAATTGGGATGCTCCAATTTCCGCACCAGTTACGACAGGCAGCACCTACACTGCTCCATCTGACGGATTTATTCATATCTATGCGGCAAGAGATCCCAGTTATTACATAATTATAAAAATAAACGAAAATTCATTCTATGCAAGTTACGGGAGTGCTGTAATTATTCCAGTTCGGAAGTCTACTATAAGTCATGTTATAGAATCATCTGTCGCAGGTAGAGTTCATAGATTTTACCCCGCCATAAAATCATAGGAGAAGATATGTACGTTATAGATAATGTAAATAATACACATATTATCAGCACATGGGCTAATACAGAGGCTAGCCGAGAATTAGCTACAAGTGGTGAATTAGGGGTAATTCTCTATGAGGACGAAGTTGAAAAAGGCTACGATGGCCTAATGTACGCTAAAGGCCATGCGCCAGCACCGCCAAGCCTATCATGCTTAGCCGCAAAATTGTCCATGAGTAAAACCGATTTTGTTTACATGGTTGAAGCTATGACCACAAGCTTTGCCTTGGTTGACCCAAGCATTACACCAATCACTTTTGAAGTTATTTGGGCTTGGTGCCAGTCAGATATGAAGCTGATGCAACTTTTCATTACTGAAAATACAGTACATCGCGCAGACCCCATGCTTGACTCAACCACCGGCAAATTCGCACCACAATTTGCTCATTTCTTAGATTTAATGTTCGTTGAACATTCGGCTATTATGACAGAGATTGAAAAAGCTAAGACAGAAAATAGGCCCATGAATCTAACTGATATAATGATTAAGTGGAATATTAATCACTAACGAAAACAAAATTACATAAGGTGAATTATGGCTATTTCTGCAATAATTGGTACAGTTGGAAGCATTTTAAGCCCCATTATTGACCGTATTTTTCCAAACTCAGAAGCCGCGCAAAAAGCCAAGCATCAATTAATGCTTGAGCTATCCAAAAATGAAAATGAATTTCAATTAGCTCTATCCTCAATAATAAAAGCTGAGGCAGCCTCAGCCCACTGGCTTGCTGCCAATTGGCGCCCCATTACCATGCTCACCTTTGTGGGGCTTATTGTGGCTCGTTGGTTTGGCTTTGCCGCACCAGAACTTTCAGAGGCAGAGTATCTAGCCCTTTGGGAAATTGTAAAAATTGGGCTTGGTGGATATGTGGGCGGGCGTACCTTGGAAAAAATTGTTCCTCAAATAACCCATGCCTTAAAAAAATAAGGAGTGCACATGCGCATAGCTTTAACCAATTTCACTGGAGGTGAAGTTTCGCCCTCATTATCAGCACGTTACGATTTATCACGCTATAAGAATTCAGTACAATGCATGGAGAATTTCTTGCCCAATGTACATGGCAATGTTGAACGCAGACCTGGCACAAAATTCTTAGCTGATCTTGGCAGTGGTATTGATAATGATGCTGTATTATTTCCATTTTCATTTAACGTAGAGCCAGAGCAAAATTTTGTATTAATCTTAAGCCATAAAAAAATTCGTATAGCAAACCACACAGGGTTACTCCCCAATATTGATCTTCTTGCCCCATGGGAGGCACAAGATTTACCCATGGTTTCCTTTTCTCAAGTGGGTGATATTGTTTATTTTGCACATAAAAACTACCCATTGCATAAACTTATGCGGCAAGGCTCCTTGCCAAGTTATGAATGGTGCATTGAAAAAGTAATACTAAATAGCTCACTAAAAGCCCCAGCAAAGCCAAGCATAACTTTTAAAGGAACGGCTAGCGACTACACCTTGCGTTATAAAGTGGTGGCAGTTGATGCCAACGGTCAACAGTCCTTGGCCTCTGAAGTGGGGGAAATAGTAGCCAAGCACCCTTCAGACTGGGTTGTGGGCGATTGCTCAACCATTAGCTGGAGCACAGTGAGCGAAGCAACAGAATATAATATTTACCGTGAAGAAGCCGGCTATTTTGGCTTTATTGGCATTAGCAATGGCAATACCTTCACTGACAATAATTATGAAGCCGACATTGCCGATACACCCAAGGAGGATTGGAATCCTTTTGCAGATGATAATCATCCAGGTATTGTGTCATTCCACCAGCAACGCATGGTCCTTGCCGCCACTCCTAAAAATCCTCAGGCTTTTTATATGTCTCGTGTGGGTGACTTTGAGAATTTTCGCAAATCTCGCCCCTTGCAAGCAGATGATCCAGTTGAGTATTTAATTGCCTCAAATAATATTGACGCCATTACTTGGGCGGCAAGCTTTGGGGATTTACTGCTTGGAACATCTGGTAGTGAGTATAAAGCCAGTGGCGATGGTGGGCCAATTTCAGCAACAAGTGTTAACATTACAGCCCAAAGTTATTGGGGTAGTTCAAATTTATTCCCCATTATCATTGGTAATTCTATCATGCATGTGCAAAGACATGGGGCAAGGGTTCGTGATTTATTCTATAGCCTTGAAAAAGATGGCTACGCTGGTAATGATTTATCAATCATGGCATCGCATCTTTTTGATGGGCATTATCTTCGCCAGTGGGCGTATCAGCAAACACCAAGCTCTAGCATTTGGATTGTGCGTGATGATGGTGTTTTACTTGTCTTAACCTATATGAAGGAGCATGACATATGGGGCTGGAGTCGCCACAAAACCCACGGCAAAGTTCGTTCAGTGGTTATGATTTCTGGTGTAGCTGGCGATGAAATTTTCCTTGTGGTACAAAGAGTTATCAATGGCACTCATAAATTTTATTTAGAAAGGCTAGCCCCACGCTGGCAGGAAATTCATGGCATTGAACAAGCGTTCTTCGTAGATGCAGGCTCAAGCATTATAAGTAAAACTCCAAGCAATGTAATGCATGGTTTAGAACATTTAGAAGGCTGCACCGTGTCCATCCTTGCCGACGGTAGCCCCATTGAGGGTCTTCAAGTGCTAAATGGTAGCATCACCCTCCCCTATGCCGCAAAAACAGTACATGTGGGCTTGCCTTTCGCTTCAATTTTATCCCCCTTACCTCTTGAAGGCGAGGTGCAAACAGGTTCAACACTTGGGCAAATGCGCGGCATTGGGCAATGCACAGCAAGAGTGCAAGCAACGGTTGGCGGAAAATATGGAGCGGACATGCAAAATCTTTTTGATTTTCCTTATTTACCTGCCGTGTGGGGTGAGGCTGTGCCCCCTTTTAGCGGCGATGTTAATTTTATACCAGGTGGCGGGCAAAGCACCAATTCAAGTATTTACATTGTACAAGATAGAGCCCTACCATTATCAATTTCAGCCTTGATAATGAACGTGGATATGCAGGGGTAGTTATGGAAATAATTTCTTGCACAGCCTTAGATATAATTAATCACCCAAGCTTTGAAGCATTGCGAGAAGAATACATCGAAGAATGCGCCAATGCCAAACTCCCCAAACCTAAAGAGAAAATTGAAATTTATAAAGCTCTTGATAATTGTGGGCATTTATATGGCTTTGCGGCATTAAAACAAGATGAGCTCTTGGGTTTTGTATTCATCCTAGCCCCAACTATGCCACATTATGGGCGCTTAATTGCTGTTGTGGATAGTATTTTTGTGGCTAAAAAGCATAGAAATAGCGGTGCTGGCTTAAGATTAATTCGCCGTGCGGAGCAATGCGCAAGGGATTTAAGCTCGCCCGCATTAATTATCAGCGTGCCCATTAATGGTGATTTAGATAAACTGCTCCCAAGGCTTAGATACATTGCCACAAATAAAGCCTATTCAAAGGAATTATCATGAATAACTATATCTTATCGTGTCAGCCGATGGATGTTCAAGCCGTGCGTGATTTTGAAACTTGGGCCATGACTCAGCCACAGCATATCCTTAAAACAAC
The DNA here is from genome assembly GCA_964368595.1 of uncultured Desulfovibrionaceae bacterium. Lineage (GTDB taxonomy): Bacteria > Desulfobacterota > Desulfovibrionia > Desulfovibrionales > Desulfovibrionaceae > CAYJAD01. Next base: position 113 of record CAYJCI010000065.1, on the reverse strand, counting down.
ACATTCATTTTGGGCTGGCTGTTATGCCCGCACAATTATGGTACCTCAAGGTGTTTGCATAACAGGTGTGCAAATTAAAATTAACACCATTCTCATTGTGAGTGGTGATGTGA
>CAYJCI010000064.1:0-10466 GCA_964368595.1 uncultured Desulfovibrionaceae bacterium | reverse complement strand
ACTTACTGCCAAACAAGCTTTGCTTGTTTAGGCGGCACAAACACCCACAGGGGGGTTGTCATCAGTCTGAAGCCCGCTAATGCGGGCTTTTTGATTATCATCACAACCCAAATATGGGTTAATTTGATTTTTGGTAAAAATCAGATATTAGCCATTGGCTAATGTCACTTCGTCCTTACCGTCACGCTCGCTTATGAGTACATTTACATGCTCATTTTTTTCTGTGCTAACAGAGCGGCCAACGAATTTTGCTTCAATAGGTAGCTCTCTATGACCTCGGTCAATGAGCACCAAAAGCTCAACACAGCTTGGGCGCCCATAATCAAGCAAAGCCTCCAAAGCCGCACGAATGGTTCTACCCGTATAAAGCACGTCATCCACAAGGATAATATTCTTACCATCCACTGACTGCTCAATACTTGACTGGCCTATGTAAGGGGTGGATACAAGGCTTGTCCAGTCATCACGATATAAATTAATATCCAAGGATCCAAAGGCTATATCTGCACCAATGCGTTTTTGCAAAAGCTCTTGTAATCTTTTAGCAATATCCACACCACGCCTTTGAATGCCAACCAGCATAACCTGCTCACAATTGCCATGCACTTCCACAATTTGTGAAGTAAGCCTTTCTAAAATGCGTGACATTTCATCCTGTTGCACTAAAACACGCTGTTGCATATATCCTCCGAAAAATTAAAACATTAATTGTTTGATGCCATTTGTTGTAGTCTAGCCACGCGCTCTTCAATGGGTGGGTGAGTGCTAAAAAGCTTGCCCATGCCGCCACCAAAAAGGGGAGAAACTATAAACATTTGCTCAGTGCTGGCATTGCCATTTTGCATGGGTATACGTTGATTATAATTTTGCAATTTATGCAAAGCCCCTGCTAAGGCTAAAGGATCACCACTTATGGCAGCGCCTGTATCATCAGCCAAATATTCACGGGAGCGAGAAATAGCCATCTGAATTAAAGCTGCAGCAACTGGAGCTAAAAAGGCTAATAATAATCCACCAAGCATGCTTGAGCCGCCGCCTTCTTCATCACTACTTCTACCCACACCAAAAATTGCTGCAAATTGCATCATATTAGCAATGGATACAATGGCTGAAGCAAGCACACCAGCTACAGTTTGAATCAAAATATCTCTATTGGCTATATGCCCGATTTCATGGGCAATAACACCGCGTAATTCTTCTGGGGTTAAAAGGCGCATGATGCCATCAGTCACAGCAACAACGCCATGTTCAGGGTCACGCCCTGTGGCAAAGGCATTGGGTGCTTCTTCTGGAATGATGCAAACCCTTGGCTTTGGAATGCCTGCTCTAGCAGATAGCTCTTCAACCATGGCATGCAGTGCTGGGGCATCTTGTGGGGATAGTTCCCTAGCTTTATACATGGATAGTACTATTTTATCCGAATACCAATAAGAACCCACGTTCATGAGTAAGGCCAAACCAAAGGCAATGATAATACCAGTCCTACCCCCCATGGCACCACCAAGCAGTATAATCATGCCTGACAATAAACCTAAGAGTAATACGGTTTTTATTTGACTTGTCATATTAATTCTCCATAAAATTTACAAAATGTATACCAATATATAATGCGTATTTTGCTTATGACTACCGTTTTTAGATATTTTTTTTGCATAGCATTCATAAAATTCAATTATAAAAATATGTTCTTAAATTAGCAAGAACTTATAATCTTGATTTATGAAGAAAATTTGTATATGTTTTCCCACGTGAACGACATATCCCCCATTAGAACTCAAAGCTCAAGCTTTAAGCTTTACCACGCATTGTGCACAGTTTTATTGTGTGCATACATTTTCCTGCCCTCTGTGGTTTGTGCAGACCCTGACCACGATACATTGCTTGACTTTAGCCTATTCCGCATGGGCACAAAAGAGCCAGTAATGCTTATTATTGGTGGCATACAGGGTGATGAACCAGGGGGCTTTTCTGCCGCAACTCTTGTTGCCACACGCTATACAGTAGATAACGGTAGCCTTTGGATTGTGCCAAATCTTAATTTTCCAAGCATTATCAAGCGTGCACGCGGTATTCATGGCGACATGAATCGCAAATTTGCTGTACTTTCAAGCACAGACCCGCAATACTCCACTGTCAACCGAATTCAAGAGCTTATTCGTACACCAGAGGTGGATATAATATTAAATTTACATGATGGTAGCGGGTTTTACCGCCCTAAATACCAAGACCGCTTGCACGGCCCTGCCCGCTGGGGACAATCCATCATCATTGACCAAGCCCTTATGCCAAACTTTGACCCAAGCAACAAGCCATACCCAAATGTAAACATTGATGATCGTTTACAATTTTTAGAAAATATAGCTAACGATGTGGTAAATGAAGTTAATAAAAATCTATTGCATAAAGACCATTATTTGATGGTACGCAACACCTATACTGCCAAGGGCGATCGCGAAATGGAGAAAAGCCTTTCATGGTTTGCCGTTCGCCATCAAAAACCAGCCTTTGGCTTAGAGGCTAGCAAAGAATTTTCTGTAATTAAGCGAACATACTATCATTTATTGATGATAGAGTCCTTTGCAAAGCTTGCAGGTATCACCCTTAAACGGGACTTCCCCCTAACGCTTGAAGGGGTAGGTGAGGCATTATATACTGGTCTTAGCGTAAACTTTATTAATAATAGGATAATGCTACCTTTAGAGGATGTTCGCTCGCAAATAAATTTTTTACCACTGCCTAAGCAAAACTATAATGCCATAGCCTCAAAGCCCATTATGGCTGTGCTGCCTAATGGCAAAAAGCTTTATGTTCATTATGGAAATCGCACCTTAACCACCATTAGCCCTGACTGGCATGATATAGACACAAGCCTTGATACGCTAAAAATTAGGGTAGATGGTGAAGAACGCTCCATTAGCTTTGGTAGCATTGTACAAGTGCAAAAAGATTTTGAAATAATTCCCATTGACGGCTACAGAGTGAACGCCATTGGCGCAGACACAGGTAAAGCTAATGAAAGTGGAATTTTATTGCAAAAAAAATCGTTCATTAAGCGCTTTTCTGTGGATAATAATGGCAGTATTTTCAGAGTGGAAGTATACAAAGACAAAAAGTTTTGCGGTATGATATTAGTACGCTTTTAAAAATTACATAAATAAGAAACAACCAATAAAAAATGCGCCTAGAAGGCGCACTTTTTATTTAATACAAATTCAAGTTTATTTTAATCTTCTTAGAATAATTTTATTATTTTGAATTGTTAAATCTTAATTACAAATTATCCAAGTAATTTTAATTCAGCAGAAAGCTCACCATTTACACTACGCAAAACAACATAGCCACCATCTGAAAAATTACCAGGATTAACTATTGTTGTGTTGCCTATGGTATCCACATTACGAGCTTCATGTATATGCCCACATATGCAAATGTCTGGTTGATTTTTTTCAATAAATTCACGAACAGCCGTTGAGCCCACATGAATATTATCACCAATAACATCACATAGTGAATTATAGGGTGGATTATGCGAAATTAGCACGCGCTTTTCCCACTTATTGGCATTTTTCCAGCAAAGATCAAGCCATGAAGCAAAGTTGGATTCAGGAAACTCACTTGGAGTATTAAAAGGAGTTGTAGTTGAAGCACCGACTCCAAAAATTGCAACATTTGGTGCTAATTCATGTACTTCTGCGTGCAAATTCCACTTTTTTTCCACTAGCCAGTCGGTAATCTCCATCAAATCCATATTACCAATTTGAGCATAGATGCGTTCATTATGTTTTTGAACAGATAACAAAACAATTTGAGCCTCTTTTACTCCACCACAATTAGTCATATCCCCTGTAATTATAACGCCATCCGCGCTAGATAGTTCAGGAATTTCTGCAAGCCTACTGGTATCACCGTGAATATCGCCAAGTGCAATCCACATATAATCTTTATTTGACATATTCCATACATCCTTATTAAGTTTACTAGCAAGGTTTAGGATTATGACACATTTTACCACATAATAAAAGAGTTAATATGACCACGAAAGACATATTTCGCAAGGAATTGCTCGCCAAGCGCAAGGAGCAAAATCAAGAAATAGCCAAAGCAAAAAGCATACAAGCCCAGCAACTATTACTTGCTGAAAATATATGGAAAAATGCAGCATGCATAGGCCTGTATATGCCAACTGCTGGAGAGATTGATACTAAAATTTTACTCGAAGCCGCATGGCAAGACAAAAAAACCGTACTCTTGCCACGTTGCGACCCTAAGCAAATGGGAATTATGGACTTTTTTATTTGCGACAATTATAATGACCTTGAGCGCGGCAATTTTAATATTTTAGAGCCCAAGGCTCATACTAATATTTGGCAAAATAATTTTGATTTACTCATCGTGCCAGCAGTGGGTTTTGACAAAAAAGGCTATAGGATTGGCTTTGGCGGTGGCTATTATGACCGTTTTTTGAGCAGGCATAATAATACCCCAAGCCTTGGTCTTGCCTTCGCTTGGCAAATATTAGACAATGTCCCAGAAAATGCATGGAACGAATGGGACATGCAAGTAAATGCCATTGTTAGCGAGGACGGTGTATTATGGACATAAGCTACATTCCATTTGCTTTCCCAAATGTGCCAAGGGTGCATTGTATTTTTCAAACTCGTGTGGGCGGTTTTTCGAAAAACGCCTATGGCGGTGGCAATATTTCTTTTGCTACAGCTGATGATAAAGCATGCGTTTTAAAAAATAGGCAAAGCTTACAAAAAACCATTGGACATGAGCTTAGCGAATTATCACAAGTGCATGGCGATAAACTTGTTTTTGACCCTAAGCCAATAAATATGGACGCAATACCCATATATGAAGCTGACGGACAAGCCACAAGCAAGTGTGGCCTAGGCTTAATAATAAAAACCGCAGATTGCCAACCCATACTTATATGCCACAAAGCAGGCGGGCATATTATGGCCTTACACGTTGGCTGGCGTGGCAATAGATGCGAATTTATTTTAAGTGCAGTGCAAAAATTTTGTGAAAATTATAAAATACTTGCTAAGGATTTACTCGCTGTGCGTGGCCCAAGCCTTGGCCCACCCATGGCAGAATTTATCAACTTTGATGCAGAATGGGGTGATGAATTTAAACCATGGTACTCAGCACAAGAAAAAACCATGGATTTATGGACGCTTACACGGCACCAATTACAACAAGCAGGGATTTTGCCTGCACAAATATTTGGTCTTGATATGTGCACCATGACTATGGATGAGCAATTTTTCTCCTACCGTAAAGAAAAATCATCAGGAAGGCAGGCCAGCGTTATTTGGATAAAACCCTAATTAAACACAGTAAAATAGTTGCAAAATACTCACTTGCATTTCATATCCAATCAAAGTACTATGTTCTCTTGCGTTGCAGAATTTGCACGTTACACAATTATAATATTTTGAAATAATTAACTTTATAGTTTGAGCAAATACTAGGAGTATACATGCGTAAAGCATCAATAAGCATAACTGCTGAAGGTTACCCAATCATAGGACTTTGTGCCTTAACAGCTATTATTTTTGCCCTTATTAATTGCTGGCCTCTTGCTTTGGTTTTTTTAGTATTAACTTGGTTTTCTTGCCATTTTTTCCGTGACCCTGAACGTGTAGTACCACAAGAAAAAGGCATTGCCGTAAGTCCAGCAGATGGACGCATTATACGCATTGACACACGCCCTGACCCCATAACTGGAGTTAATTGCACCTGCATTTGCATTTTTATGAATGTATTTAGTGTGCATGTTAATCGCGCGCCCGTTGAATCAACAATTCAAGATATTCGCTACTTTAGCGGCAAATTTTTCAACGCTGCTTGGGATAAGGCGGCAACCGACAATGAGCGTTGCGCCTATGCTTTAAAAGATAGTGACGGCAATGCATGGACTATGGTTCAAATTGCTGGCCTCATTGCTAGACGCATAGTTTGCCGTGTGGACATTGGCGACAATTTGCAACGCGGTGAACGCTTTGGCATGATTCGCTTTGGATCACGTGTTGACCTTTATATACCAGATGGCTATACTCCCGCAGTTGACATTGGAGAGCAAATTTTTGCAGGACAAAGTATTGTAGCTAAAAGCATATGACAAACAATAAAATACCTAGGCATAAGGCAGTCTATTTACTGCCAAACATCATAACAACCTTGAGTTTCTTCTCGGCTTTTTTGTCCATTATTTGGTCAGCAGAAGGTCGTTTTGAAGATGCCGGGCTTGCAATTATTTTTGCAGCCTTAATGGATGGTATTGATGGCAAGGTAGCAAGACTTACCAATTCAACTAGTGAATTTGGTGTGCAATATGACTCGCTTGCTGATCTTGTGGCCTTTGGTATTTCACCAGCAGCTCTTATGTGGCATTGGCATCTTAATGCTTTTGGCCGCCTTGGAGTAGCCATTTGTTTTATATTTGCAGTTTGCGCGGCTTTACGCTTAGCAAGGTTTAATGTTTCAACAGCCGTTACCAATAAAAAGTTTTTCATTGGTTTACCAACTCCAGCAGCTGGCTGTACTGCCATAAGTTTTGTATTCTTCTCTCGCTATATTCCAGAGTCTATAGCCTTTATAACTGCCCCAGTAGCCCTTGGCTTAATGCTATTACTTGGCATGCTTATGGTAAGTCGGGTACGTTATTATTCTTTTAAGGAAGCGGCCTTTTTGCGCGCCCATGCCTTTAGCTCAATGGTAACAATGATTTTACTTTTTGCCATTATTATTTCACAACCAAAGCTTGTCTTTTTCTTAGTCTTTATTGCCTATATTATGGCAGGCCTTTGTTATACTTTCTTTATACTCCCTCGTCGTAATAGGGAGCTGCTGCGTGGTCTATCGCTCAATAGCGATTAATGATGCGGTCAGCCTCCCAAGTATTCCCACATCTATAGCCTTAGTTGGCTGACCACTGTAACAATTAATAATATTCGGAGAGTATTATGAACAATCAAGTGTATTTTTTTGATACAACTTTACGGGATGGTGAGCAATCTCCTGGTGCTACCATGAATTTAGCGGAGAAGTTGCGCCTTGCAAGACAGTTGGAAATTGTGGGCATTAATGTCATGGAGGCTGGTTTTCCAGCCACAAGCCAAGGTGATTTTGAGGCTGTGCAAGCCATTGCCGCACAAACTCGTAATGTTGAAGTGGCCGGACTTTGCAGGGCACTACCCAATGATATTGACCGTTGCTGGGAGGCCATTAAAAAAGCTGAAAGCCCCAGAATACATACCTTTGTATCCACCTCCCCTTTGCATATGGAGCATAAGTTACGCAAAAGCCCAGAAGATGTATTAAAAATGGCTATTGATGGCGTAACACGTGCCGCAAAATATACTAGCAATATTGAATTTTCTGCAGAGGATGCCTCACGCTCTGATAAGGATTTTTTATGCCGCATAACCGAAGCAGTAATTAAAGCTGGTGCAACTGTTGTTAATATTCCAGACACTGTAGGCTATGCTCAACCAGAAGAATATGCGGCGCTTATACGCTACATAATTGAAAACACACCAAATAGTGACAAAGCCATCTTCAGCGTGCATTGCCACAACGATTTAGGTGTAGCAGTTGCAAACACTCTAGCAGCTGTACATGCAGGCGCAAGGCAAGTTGAAGTTACCCTTGGTGGTATTGGAGAACGTGCTGGCAATGCTGCCCTTGAAGAGGTTGCCATGGCTTTGCGTGTGCGCCACGATTATTATGGACTAACTAATACAATTAATACCGAGCAGTTATACCCTGCTTGCCGTATGCTTGCCATGACCATAGGCCAACCCATTGCCCCAAATAAAGCCATTATTGGCGGCAATGCTTTTGCTCATGAATCTGGCATACATCAAGACGGCATGTTAAAAAATCGTGAAACTTATGAAATTATGACTCCAGAATCTGTGGGTAGAGCGCAAAGCGACTTGGTGCTTGGCAAACATTCAGGCCGCAATGCCGTTACATCAAAGCTTGAAAGCCTAGGCTACAGATTAAACGAAGAACAGGTTAACGTAATATTTGAAGCTGTTAAAAATCTTGCTGACAAAAAAGAAACCATACATGATGAAGATTTAGTCGCCCTTGTGTTGGAGGAAATTTACCGCATCCCTGACCGTTATTGCTTACAACATGCAAGCATTAACAGTTCATCAACTCAAGATATACCACCAACTGCTGCTGTGGTGATGGAAATTGACGGGGAGGAAAAAAGAGGCTCTGGCTTTGGCGTTGGCCCAGTCGATGCACTCTTTAATGTAATCAGTACATTAGTTGGCAAAAAGCCAGAATTACAGCAATACACAGTTAATGCAGTTACAGGCGGGACCAATGCCCAAGGCGAAGTTACAGTACGCATTTGTGATACGGAAAAAAACATTTGCGCTGTGGGGCGCTCTGCCCACCCTGATGTTACATTTGCCAGCGCTAAAGCTTATGTAAATGCTCTTAATCGCTTAGCAAAAAAAGAAAGCGACTGCAGTTAATAAACAAATCTAGTTAGAAAGGAATAGATTATGTCACACACTCTTGCTCAAAAAATATTGCAAGCTCATACAGATGATACCATTAACAGCACTGGGCAAATCGTGCGTTGCAAGCTGTCATTAGTTCTTGCCAATGACATCACAGCACCACTTGCCATTAAGTCCTTTGAAGGCATGGGGGCGAAAACAGTTTTTAATAAAGATAAAGTAGTCTTTGTGATGGATCACTTCACCCCACAAAAAGACATTGAATCAGCCAATCAAGTGCTCATCTCACGCAAATTTGCGGAGCAGCACAACCTTACTCACTATATTGAAGGCGGGGAAAGCGGCATTGAGCATGCGCTTTTACCTGAACTTGGCCTTGTGGGTGCTGGTGATGTGGTCATTGGTGCTGATAGCCACACCTGCACCTATGGCGGGCTTGGCGCATTTGCAACTGGCCTTGGTTCAACTGATGTTGCAGGAGGCATGGCCCTTGGCGAAACTTGGTTTAAGGTTCCACCATCCATTAGGGTAAGCTACAGCGGAACAATGCCTAAATGGTTACGCCCTAAAGATTTAATATTAATGCTTATTGGCAAAATTGGGGTTGATGGTGCTCTTTATCGTGCTCTTGAATTTGATGGTGAAACCATTGAGCAGATGGAAATTGACGGTCGCTTAACCATGGCTAATATGGCTATTGAAGCTGGCGGAAAGGTTGGACTTTTTGCATCAGATGCTAAAACCATTGCCTATGGCAATGCAAATAATCGCCCTAACCAGCCACTTCTAAAAGCTGATGCTGGTGCGGAATATGAAAGCCATGTTAAATTTGACGTAAGCGGCCTTGAACCAGTGGTTGCTTGCCCGCATCTGCCTGACAATGTAAAGCCAGTTTCCGAAGTAAAGGATGTTCCAATCCAGCAGGTGGTTATTGGATCTTGCACCAACGGCAGGCTTAGTGACATGCGAGATGCTGCCCTTATCTTAAAAGGCAAAAAAGTCGCCAAGGGTGTGCGTTGTATAGTTATCCCCGCAACACCTGCTGTTTGGAAAGGCGCCATGAAAGAAGGTTTGTTTGATATATTCACCGATGCAGGTTGCATCATCAGCCCGCCCACTTGTGGCCCATGCCTAGGTGGTTTTATGGGAATTTTGGGTGATGGTGAGCGTGCTGTTGCCACAACAAATCGCAACTTCAAAGGCCGCATGGGTAGCCTTAGCTCAGAAGTGTATTTAGCAAGCCCCATAGTGGCTGCAGCCTCTGCTGTGGCTGGTATTGTTTGCGGCCCCGACAATATATAAAAACACAGGAAGTATCATGAATTTCAAAGGAAAAGTACATAAAGTTGGTGAACATATTGATACAGATGCCATAATTCCAGCTCGCTTTTTAATAAGTGCTGATAAAGAAATCCTTGGCAAAAACTGCATGGAAGGGCTTGAACCTAATTGGGTAAGTCGTGTAAATGCTGGTGATATTATTGTTGCTGAGCGTAATTTTGGTTGTGGTTCGTCGCGTGAGCATGCGCCTCTAGCCATATTAGGTGCAGGCATGAATGTGGTTATTGGGCATAGTTTTGCAAGAATTTTTTATCGTAATGCCTTTAATATGGGGCTTATGCTTATGGAAATTGGCGACGATGTACAAAAAATTAATGATGGTGATGAGCTGGAAGTTGATGCAAGCAAGGGAATTATTAAAAATACCAGCAATGGTGAAGAAATCCATTGTGCGCCGCTGCCTAAGTCCATGCAAGAGCTGGTAGCCACTGGTGGGTTGGTTAGTTATGTGAAAGCAAAACTTAACTAGTAGTTAGTTGAAAAAATAACATCTACTGCGACAGTGAAATATTTTTGTCAGGTCGAGGGGGGGGAAGACCCCACTCCCCTCCAAAAATATCTCACTTCCTTGTATTTGGCAATTTTTGAACTAACTATAATAAAAATAAAACAAAGCAGTATAGCAAAGAT
>CAYJCI010000063.1:0-10674 GCA_964368595.1 uncultured Desulfovibrionaceae bacterium | reverse complement strand
TCATCAAGACCACCTACCACCTAAAATATAGCTACTCATAATTTAATAAATTAAGATATCTGCCACAACTAAAATCCTAATAGACAAATCCAATACACATTGATATTTATCAAAAAAATCACATCCTTAAACTTAAAATTGACACATTAAACAAAGCCATACTTAAAATATGATTTATTTTAAGCTTTTGACTATACAGCTTTTATCTGTTATATTATTTCAAAATTGCTTTGCTCAAAAAAGGAAAATAAATGTTTAATAATAAAGTGATACTTATTACAGGTGGCACTGGGTCTTTTGGAAAAATGTGTGTTTCCATGTTGCTACAAAATTACTCACCCAAAAAAATTATAGTTTTTTCTCGTGATGAGCTAAAGCAATTTGAAATGTCTCAAGTTTTTGGTAAAGACAAATATCCTTGCATGCGTTATTTTTTAGGCGATGTACGAGATGCAGACCGCCTTTATCGAGCCTTTGATGGTGTTGACTATGTCATCCATGCAGCAGCACTTAAACAAGTCCCAGCAGCAGAATATAACCCCACAGAATGCATAAGAACAAACATTCAAGGCGCTGAAAACATTATCAATGCCGCTGCTGACCGTAATGTTAAAAAAGTTGTTGCGCTTTCAACTGATAAAGCAGTTGCTCCTGTTAACTTGTATGGCGCAACTAAGCTTTGTTCTGACAAGCTATTTATAGCTGCCAATCAATACATGGGGGGTAGTGGTGCTTCTTATTCCGTAGTACGCTATGGTAATGTTATGGGCTCTCGCGGTTCTGTAATTCCATTTTTTATTGATAAACGTAATGATGGCGGCCCACTACCACTAACTGACCCACGCATGACACGCTTTTGGATTACCTTAGAAGAAAGCGTAAACATGGTGCTAAACGCCTTTACACTTTCTGCTGGTGGAGAAGTATTTGTACCCAAAATCCCCAGCATGAAGATTACCGACTTAGCCGAGGCAATTGCGCCAGGCATGAGCACTGTGGAAGTTGGCATTCGCCCTGGTGAAAAATTACATGAAACCATGATTACAGCAGAGGATAGCCGCCACACCATTGACATTGGTAAATATTATGTCATTAAGCCTGAAACTTTTACTTATCGTGGGCCTGAAGGCTCTCCCGTGGCCGAAAATTTTGAATACAACTCAGGCACCAACGAGGAATGGTTAAGCGTTGCTGATTTACAACAAACACTTAAAGAACAAGGATTTGATGTGTAGCAATGAGCCAAAAATTTATACCATATGGTCGTCAAATAATTGATGCAGATGACATACTTAATGTTATAAATGTTTTACGCTCTGACTACCTAACCACTGGCCCCTATATAGCTGAATTTGAAGCAAATATTTGTGCCTTTACTGGTGCAAAATATGGTGTTGCTGTAAATAGTGGTACATCAGCCCTTCACCTAGCCATGCATGCCCTTGGCATTACTAAGGGTGATGAAGTCATTGTCCCTCCAATTACCTTTGTGGCAACGTCCAATGCCGTTTTATATTGCGCCGCTACACCAATCTTTGCAGATGTTTTTGAAGACACCCTACTTATTAATCCAGAAGCCGTAGAGGCCGCCATAACCCCACGCACAAAAGCAATCATTGCTGTAGATTATGCAGGCCAACCTTGTGATTGGGATGCCTTGCGAAGCATTGCAAATAAGCATGGGCTTGCCCTTGTGGCTGATGCTTGCCATGCACTTGGTGCAGAATATAAGGGCCGCAAAGTTGGTACTCTTGCTGACATTACGGTTTTTAGCTTTCACCCAGTAAAAAACATGACCACCGGAGAAGGTGGCATGGCTATTGCAAATAATCCAGAGTATGCCAAAAAAATGAGTCACTTTAGAGGGCATGGCATAACTAGCACGGCCCTTGAACGTGAAAAAATGGGCGGTTGGTACTATGAAATGCAAGAGCTTGGATTTAACTATCGCATAACAGACTTTCAATGTGCTCTTGGTAGTAGCCAATTAAAAAAACTACCCCATTGGATTGACATAAGAAATTACCTTGCAAGTGAATATGACAAGGCCTTTGCAAGATCAGATGTCCGCCCTCTTGTCAAAAACAAAGATATTTTACATGCTTACCATCTTTATGTGGTTAGAGTAGAAGACAGGGATGTAAAATTTAAAAAGTTAAGAGAGGCAGGAATTGGCGTAAATGTGCATTATATGCCCGTTTATTTACACCCATATTATCAAAGACTTGGATATGAAAAAGGGCTTTGCCCTGTGGCAGAAAAAGTGTTTAATGAGATATTAACCTTGCCTTTGTGGGCGAATATGAATGATGAACATGTCAAATCAGTGGTAAACTTATTAAAAATTACAAAATAATATTGGATTTTTATGAATATTCTACTAATAAACCCTTGTTTGCGCCCTGGAGCAAAAGCCAAATATCCACCCGTGGGCTTAGCATACATAATGTTAGCCATAAAAAAAGCGGGATACGAATTTGATTTTTTAGATTTAGATTTATTTGAATTAAGTGACACTGAGTTAACAGAGTTTTTAAACAAAAAACAGTATGATGTGTGCGGAATCGGCTGCATAGTCACTGGATATTCAGAAGTTAAGCGGCTCACAAAATTGGTGCGCCAGTATTCACCTGAATGTACGATTATCTCAGGCAATTCAGTTGCTACAACCATACCAAAAACTCTACTTAACACGACAGAAGTTGATATTGCGGTTATGGGTGAGGGAGACATAACTATTGTTAACCTATTAAATGCATTGTCCAATAAAAAGTCATGGAAAAGCATTGCAGGTATAAGCTACATGGAGGCTGGCGCCCTAGTAACTACAGAAGAGCAACCCATAATTCAAAATTTGGATGAAATTGGCTTTCCTGATTGGACCATGTTTGACATCACAAGATATAACAGTGTTTCCATGCCTAGAAGCCATGATACAAGTTCAAACCCCATACATATGCCACTAAATGGAGCACGAGGATGCCCTTTTAATTGCACATTTTGCTATCATGTTTTCAAAGGCAAAAAATATCGCAAATATTCAGAATCTGTTATTATGAATGAGTTTACTCGCCTCACAAAAGAATATAATGCAACACTCATATCTCTTTGGGATGAACTATCTTTTCCAAACATTATATCTGTAGAAAGGCTGGCAACAGCTTTAGAAAAGCTCCCCTTTAGAACACCTTGGGGCGCATCTTCACGAGGCAATTTATTTGATAGTAAAGATCTTCCACTTGTCCAACGATTGAAAGAAGTTGGCTGTGTTAAAGTTTCCTTTTCCATTGAAAATGCAGACAAAGATATCCTAAAAGCAATGAATAAAAAAATTAATCATAAAAAAACTATTATTCATTCACACACCCTCCACAAAGGTGGATTAACCCCCCTTACAAGTATTATTTTTGGATATCCTCAAGAAACTCCGCAAAGCATAAAGGCCACTTTAGATTTGTGTGAGGAATGTGGAATTTTTCCTTCCGCTGGTTTCCTCCTGCCACTACCAGGAACACAAATGTATGAAATTGCACAAAAAATGGGTATAATTACAGATGAAGAACAATTTTTGATGCATGCTGGAGACAGGCAAGATTTTTACGTGAATATGACTCAAATGCCTGATGATGAATTTGTAGATTGTGTGAATGTAAATATGAGTGAGTTAGCAAAAAGGATGGGTATGTCTTTTGATAACCCAATGAAAACAGGTGTATACCAAAAAGCCAAATTAAAAACAAATTAATATTAAATTTATACAACCGGATTCAAGCAATAAAATGAAGCAACTCGCAACATTAAACACAAACGATAATTTACCTTTGGCCATTATTATGGCACGAGGTGGTTCCAAACGAATACCTAAAAAAAATATACGCGACTTTGCTGGTAAGCCAATGATAACATGGCCAATAAAAACAGCATTAAAGTCAGGCTTATTTTCTGAAGTTGTAGTATCTACAGAAAATGAGGAAATTTCGCAAATTGCGCAAAATTATGGGGCTAAAGTCCCCTTTGTTCGCCCACAAATGCTAGCAGATGACTTTGCAACAACTGCCAAAGTTTTACAGCATGCTTTACTGACATTATCTGAAAATACGAGTTCTTTGCCGCGTCATTGTTGTTGCATTTATGGAACTTCTGTGTTTCTCACACAAGATTTGCTTCAGTCTGGATACGATAAATTACAATCTGAAAATATAGATTGTGTTTATACAGTTACAAAATATTCACACCCTGTAGAGCGTTCTTTATTTTTTGATAACGATAACTTACTACAATACAATCAACCTGATTTTTTAAATACAAGAACGCAAGACATAAGGGCTACATATTATGACATAGGGCTATTTTACTGGGTTGATATTAAGGCTTTTCTAGAAAATAGTGAACAAGCTTTTACATCACTACGTAAAAGCGCTGTTGTTGTGCCGCATTTTTCTGCTGTGGATATTGATACGGAAGAAGATTGGATTTTTGCTGAAAAACTAATTAAAATTCGAGATTAACATGCAAAAAGTCAATATAGGTCTTAAGCTTTGGTCATCAAATACAGATTACTATTTTCAAATTGCACAAGAACTTTATAAAGAAAACATTTTTGATTTTATTGAACTTTATATTGAACCAAGCACAACACAATATATTTCAAAATGGGCAACTCTTGATATACCTTTTACTTTACATGCGCCTCACTTCATGAATGGAGTAAACTTAGCTGACAAAGAAAAATTCGAATATAATAAAATAATTTTTGCAGAAGTAGAAAAATTTAATTCAGCGCTGAATGCTCAGTATGTTGTCATTCATCCTGGAATGAACAACATTGTTGAAGAAACTGTTCGCCAATTGAATATTATTAAACCCCATAACGCAGTCATAGAAAATAAGCCATTTAAGGCTCCATTAAAACCTGAATATCTTTGCCGTGGTGCTACATATGAAGAAATGGACTTTATTTTACGTGAGTGTGATTGTGATTTCTGCTTAGATATAGGGCACGCTATTTGCGCAGCTAATAGCTTACATGTTGATCCTTATGAATATATAAATCAGATGCAACGCTTAAATCCTAATTGTTATCACTTGAGCGGAAATTATATTACAAGTGACATTGATAGGCATTTACATTTTAATGATGGAAACTATGACTATAAAAAAATTTTTTTAAGTATTGATACAAACAAAAACATTACCATTGAAACGAAAAAAAACAGTAAAACATCGTTAGACGACTTTGTTTTGGATAGTTTATTTATAAAAAACATACTCAAGGAAATAATGTAATGGAATTAGTACAACTACCTGAAGGTTATTGGCAAATAAAAAATATGCCAACCATGGAAGAATTGGAAAAATACTATAGCCAAGAGCATTATCAGCAAGCTCGAGGCAGCTATGAAAGTTGTTACTCCGATGAGGAGCGCCACTGGAAAAAAACTGAACAAGACTTAATTGTTTCTGCTATGCTCGAAGTTGGCACTTTTTCTAGATGCTTAGACATTGGGTGTGGTGAAGGCTATCTAATGAATGCTTTTTTTGAGCAAAATTGCCAAGTAACAGGTGTTGATTTTAGTAGTTATGGAATTCAAAAAGAAAATCCACATCTCGTGGATAATTTTAAGCAGGCTGACATATATGAGTTTATTGAAAATGAAGACTTAGCATCATATGACTGCCTCTCTTTAATGAATGTTATTGAACATGTACGTAATCCGCGTGCTTTACTAACTTCATTATTTGATAAGATGACAGACAATACCTTGCTTGCTATTACTTTTCCAAATGATTTTTCACTATTGCAAAGCTTTCTTCAAAAGAAGAATAAGATTGATAAAGAATTTTGGATTTCACTACCTCGCCATTTATCATACTTTAATACAATCTCAATGGAGAAATTTTTAAACAATATCGGATTTAAAATTCACTCAAAAATTGCGAACTTCCCCATTGATTTTCAACTATTAAATGACAATTCAAATTATATTCTTGACCCTAGCAAGGGTAAGAATACACATCATTATAGAGTAGCTTTGCATAATCTTCTATATGACACTGACAAAACAAAATATTTAACCATATTGAAAACTTTAGCAGAAATGGGATTTGGGAGAAATGTAACATTTGTATGCAAAAAGCATAATGTGAGTTAGCATGGCACATGAGGCTAATACTATGCACAACACTGCACCAATTCGAATTTTAATCACAGCACTTGGTGGAGATTTAGGGCAAGCTACTGTCAAAGCCTTGCGTTTAACTGACTGCCATTTTTATGTAATTGGTAGTGATAGTAGCTCTAATGGTACAGCTTCATTATTTTGCGACTGTTTTGAACAGTTGCCACCAGCCAGCGACGCAAACTATATAGCAAACCTAGTTAAATTAGCTAGAAAACATCAATGCCAAATTATTATTCCAAGTAGTGAGGCAGAAATAATTGCAATTTCAAATTTTTTAGAATCATCTTCAAATACTGCAGATTTGCCCTGCCCTATTATTTGTCACCCATGGAGTAAAATCAATAAATATTATGACAAGTTAACATGTTACGAATATTTGCAAAAAAAAATACCAATAGTACCATTTGCTGATGCAAGTGATGAGAAAGCTGTCAAAAATTTTTTTGCTGCCTCTTCATTTCCTTGCATTGTAAAAGGCAGATGTTCTAGCGGCTCACGCGATGTACACATAGTCAACAACAAACAAGAACTCTCAAAAGCAATAGAAAGCACACCAATGCCTCTTATCCAACAATTTATGGATGCAAAATATGGTGAATTTTCCGTTGGAGTGTTTGTTCAAAATAACATAAAAAAACATATTTCATTTAACCGTGTCATTGGAACAACTGGTGCATCATGGACTGCCCATACGGAATTTAATAATTTACAACTCACTGAATATGTAAACAATATAATAGAAAATATTGATTTACAAGGAAGCTACAATATTCAACTTAGACATGGCACTCATGGTATAGGTTTATTAGAGATTAATGCGCGCTTTTCAAGCCTTGTTGCAGCTAGGGCAGCAAGCGGATTTAACGATGTTTATTGGTCTATTTTAAATGCACTAAAAATGCCTATAGAATTTCCTAATGAGTATAAAAACATCGCATTCAGACGTTTTATTAGTGAAGGAATCGACTTTGGAGACGGCCTTGTTTGCTTGCCTGAATGGCAACCAAGGCAACTTCCAACCCAACTTAACTATTTAAAAAAATCATCATGAACATGATAAGCATTTAATTATGATAAACGCAAAAAACATTCTCGTAATAGCAGCTCACCCTGATGATGAAGTATTAGGTTGTGGTGCAACCATGGCACGTTTTGCTGCAGAAGGGGCAAGGGTAAACGTGCTCCTTCTTGGAGAGGGGCCACTTGCTCGCACTCCAAAGTTAGACCATGAAACTTCTAACAATATCAAAAAGTGCACTACCCTATCCGCCCAAGCTGCGGCAGAAATTCTTGGAGTGCATAAACTAATTTGTGCTGGTGTAGATGGTTTTCAGGGTTTTCCCGATAATCGCTTTGATACTGTTGCTCTCATAGATATAGTACAGTTCATCGAAAAAATAGCCGCTGAAATAAACCCTGATGCTATTTTCACACATCATGCAGGTGATTTAAATATTGACCACCGCATAACCCATGAAGCAGTAATGACTGCTTTTCGTCCTTTACCAAGCTGTGCATTGAAGTTTATTTGCGGGTTTGAAGTGCTTTCGAGTACTGAGTATGCTACACCAAACGTATTTCCAGCATTTGTTCCAAATTTTCATGTTAACACAACAGGTTTTATGGATAAAAAACAAGAAGCCCTTAGGGCATACAGCTCTGAAATGCGAAATTTCCCACACCCCAGAAGTTATGAATCTGTGCAATACTTGGCATCCTTGCGCGGCTCACATAATGGCATGCATGCAGCAGAATCCTTTATATGTTATAGGTTTGTTATATAATGAATCCATGTTATGTGCTTTTAGCTTCTCGACCTTGGTTTGCTGGAATAGTAAAAAGCTTAGAACAAGCTACTGGATGTACTTTTCATTTCATACAATGCAAAGAAGAGCTAGCAAACCTTGACCTTCTTGCTTTACAGCCACGTTATATTTTTGTTCCGCATTGGTCTTGGGTAATACCTGAAGATATTTGGTCTCAATACGAAACAGTTATTTTTCATATGACTGACTTGCCTTTCGGTCGTGGAGGTAGCCCCTTGCAAAATATTATTTTGCAAAACATGGAAGAAACAAAAATAACAGCACTGCGCTGTGAAAAAGAAATAGATGCAGGGCCAATATACCTTAAGAAATCACTCAGCTTACACGGCAGTGCGCAAGAGATTTTTGAACGTACCGTACCAATTGTGGAAGAAATGATTTTACACATCATAAAACACGAACCAACACCGGTAATTCAATCTGGTAAACCAACTTATTTTAAGCGGCGAACCCCACTAGAAAGCAATATTGAAAATCTAAATGACATAAAAAAAATTTACGATTATATAAGAATGTTAGATGCTAAAGGTTATCCCCATGCTTTCCTAGAGCATGAGGACTTGCATCTTGAATTCACAGAGGCTTGTCTGGAAGATGGCAAAATCATAGCAAAAGTTAATATTACACTGAAGGATAAAAACCATGCCTAATACATATATCATTGCAGAGCTATCTGCTAACCACAATGGCTCAATTGAAAGAGCTAAACAAATCATTCATGCCGCGGCAGAATCAGGAGCTAATGCAGTTAAAATTCAAACATATACAGCAGATACAATGACTATCCCATCTGAAAAAGAATATTTCAAAATTCATGGTACGCTTTGGGATGGTCGCACCTTGCATGAACTTTATCAAGAGGCGTACACTCCATGGGAATGGACTCCAAAGCTTATGGAGTACGCTAAAAAGTGTGGGGTTGAGCTTTTTTCCACCCCATTTGATGAAACTGCTGTAGACTTTTTAGAAGAATGCGGTGTGAGCAGGTATAAAATAGCATCATTTGAACTTATTGATATTCCACTACTTAAAAAAGTAGCGAGCACAAAAAAACCAGTTATTGTATCTACAGGCATGGGAACATTGGCAGAAATTGATGAAGCTGTGCGCACGTTACGAGAAAATGGCACTACTGATTTAACCCTCTTAAAATGTACCTCATCATATCCAGCCCCCGAGGAAGAAGCCAACTTACGCACCATTGCTCACATGGCACAAGCATTCAACTGTAAAGTGGGATTATCTGACCATACCTTAGGCACAGCTGTTGCTGTGGCGGCGATTGCTTTGGGTGCAACTGTTATTGAAAAACATTTTACCCTTGCCCGAGCCGATGGTGGCCCCGACGGTGCTTTTAGTATGGAGCCAAGCGAATTTAAACAAATGATTGATGATATTAGAATAGTGGAAAAGGCTCTTGGCTGTGTAAACTATGAACGAACAAGCAAAGAGCAAGAAAGTGTTTGTTTCCGAAGATCCCTTTTTGCAGTTAAAGACATCAAGGCTGGCGAAATTTTTAACACAGAAAACATACGTAGTATACGCCCTGGGCACGGATTACATACACGTTACCTAGATATGGTGCTTGGTAAGGTTGCTCATAAAGATATTACTGTGGGCACACCACTAAGCCTTGATATGTTTTAATAAAAAGTTAAAAACCCTATCTACTACTTTTTATTAACTTACAATTTGTTTATTAATTCATTTAAAACCTTAGGGGATATAACATCTGCTTTCTTACCAACAAAAAAATCGACTAAAGCACTTTGTTTTTCAGTAATGCCATTAGGCTCTACCTTAAATAGGCTAGTTAAATTTTTTGCAATAAGGCTTGGATTTTTACCATATATTCCACCTTTTATGTTGCTATCGCTCACATTATAAAGCAGGTTCTTTTTCCCGTGTAAGATAAAAGGAATACCTGCTTCAACTGAGTAAAATGTATAGCTACCAATGGAGTTGGATGTAGTGTAAGAAAAATTCAACAATAAATCATAAAAACTTTTATAAAACATATTGTTAAAAACATTACCAACAGTATATACAGGTATGTTTTTTTCCAAAAACAAATGATGATATCCCTTATGAATGTCATGCATAGCTAAGCAAACACATATGGGATGTAAATTCTCTGGTAGTAATGCTAGTTCTTCAATATATGCTCCCACAACTTCTGTTACATTTTCTAAAAAATTAATATGCGGTGTTGTATGTTGGAAATATGCCAATGTACCTTTAGCTGTGGGTGATTTTAGCATTTTATGCTGTGTACGTAACCATGGTAAGGGGGCAGGTATTGTATAGGCAGGCTTTCTACTTGCCTTTTTATATGCAGCAAGGCGTGAAGGATCATAACATAAATAAAAAGCTGCATCATTATTCACTTCATGTGACGCTATAGTAGATGTATAGTCTATACCATGAGCACTGTAGCAATTTATAGGAATATCAGCTGAAATATTAGCATATTCTCTAACAAACTGTCCCATAGAATAAGCTTGGACTGGCCAAAATTTGTCGATTACATTACGCATGCCATAATTATCATGGCACATATCTTCAAGCTTTTGCGCAGAAAAACCTTTATAATCAAAATGTTGCGTCATTTAAACCTCGTAAAATGCATTAACAAAATCATTTAATTTGCGAAACATTAATAGGCA
>CAYJCI010000062.1:0-10886 GCA_964368595.1 uncultured Desulfovibrionaceae bacterium | reverse complement strand
CCTACTCTTGATTTATCGGTCGCATTGACTACTGTCAACGCTCCATAAGACTCCGTACAATGAATTGTGCAGGAGTCTTGAATTATACCAATAAAAAGGAAATAACTATGACCTACACCAAAAGCCAAGACGCCACCAACCACCTACAAACCCTAGGTACTGGCAAAATGCCAACACCTTCTGGTGCACCTGGCCTTGCTCAATTAGAAGCCTTTCCCAATTGCTACCCTGACCGTAACTATGTGATTAGCATTGGTTATCCAGAGTTTACATCTCTTTGCCCTGTAACTGGCCAGCCTGATTTTGGAACTATTGTTATGGAATATATACCAGACCAAAAATGCGTTGAATCCAAAAGCTTTAAATTATACATGTTTGCATATCGTAATCATCAATCATTTATGGAAACCATCACCAACACAGTACTTGATCATATGTGGGAGCTGCTTGAGCCACGCTGGTGCTATGTAAAAGGCCTATTTGTGCCTCGTGGTGGCACGCATATTAATGTATATGCTGAGCGCTATAAAGATTTACCAGCCAATGAAACTGCAGACCTTCGCCAATTAGTGCAAGATTGGAAGTCTGACATAAGCCGCATTAGCAAATGATCAGCGCAAGACAATACTACCCTAAAATAATTAAAAAGGAGATATTATGCCATATGTAAATATTAAGGTAACAGGCGGAAGCGAAGCCCCAACGCCAGAGCAAAAACAAGAGCTTATTAAAGGTGCTACTGAATTGCTTGTACGCGTACTTGGTAAAAATCCTGCCACCACCGTGGTCATTATTGATGAAGTAGAAACTGACAATTGGGGCCTTGGCGGACAAAGCGTTACAGAACTTCGCAAATCAAAATAATTTTTAATTCATTATATTAAAGCTAGTTATCTAAGTTTTACAAAAATAATTAAAAATTAATTTAAATTTAATATTTTCTTAATATTTATTTATTTTACTACAGCCAAGGACAATGCAAATTTACATTGCAAAAAAAAGGAGAATATTATGAAAAGTAATTTCAAAAAAATCGTGGCTCTTGTTGTGTTTACCTTAATTTTAAGCACGAGTTCTGCCCTTGTAGCACAAGCTAACTCACATAATAAGCAAGGTGGTGGCTTTTCTGGCCCAGCCGCTCAAGGCGGAGGCTTTTCTGGCCCTGGCCCACAAGTAGTGGGTATTATGGATGCATCTAAGCAGTCAGATGACACTTGGGTAACACTTAAAGGCAAAATACTTAACCATGTTGGCGATGATAAATACACCTTCCAAGACGCTAGCGGTCAAGGCATTGTAGAAATTGATCACGAAGCTTGGGCCGGTGCTCATGTTGGTCCAAATG
The DNA here is from genome assembly GCA_964368595.1 of uncultured Desulfovibrionaceae bacterium. Taxonomy (GTDB): domain Bacteria; phylum Desulfobacterota; class Desulfovibrionia; order Desulfovibrionales; family Desulfovibrionaceae; genus CAYJAD01. The sequence goes on along the minus strand of CAYJCI010000062.1, from coordinate 9,541 downwards.
ACTTGGTAGAGCTTGTAACCAAGGTTGATAAAGATTGGGGCCACACTGAGCTTGAAGTTGAAAGAGTAACAAAAGTACAATAACAATTTACATTTGAAGCCGCTACGCCGTAGCGGCTTCTTTTATAATATTATGCGAATATTGCTAGTAGAAGATGATTCCATCATTGGCGATGGCCTAGTGATGGGACTTAGTAAACAAGGCTTCACTGTGGATTGGCTTCAAGATGGGGCGCTTGCACTTGATGCACCTCAAAAAGATGTTCATGAAATCATCATTCTTGACCTTAGCCTGCCTAATGTTGACGGCCTTGATCTTTTACGCCATTGGCGTAAAAAGGGCTTCACCATGCCCATTATCATCTTAACAGCACGCGGAACGCTAGATGAACGCGTAGAAGGCCTAAACCTTGGAGCAGATGATTATTTGCCAAAGCCTTTTGCGCTTAGTGAGCTTGTGGCTCGCCTACGCGCCTTGCAACGCAGAAATGCAGGCCAAACAAATCCCTTATTAACGCATGGCAAGGTAAGCCTTGACCCACAAAAGCGTGTGGCCCTCCTTGAAGGAGAGCCACTGAGTTTGACACCAAAACTCCTAACATTACTAGAAATTTTCTTATTAAATCCTCAGTCAGTCATTTCTCGAGCCATGCTTGAGGAAAAACTCTACGGTTGGAATGAAGACCTTAGCAGCAATGCCATTGAAGTGCATGTGCATCATCTAAGGGCTAAGCTTGGTACATCTTTTATTAAAACTGTGCATGGGCTTGGCTATAAACTTGGGGAATGCAATGAATAATCCAATATTTAATGTAAAACAATGGAGCTTAACAGCTAGGCTTTTATTTTTTTTCGCGTGTATTTCTTTATTGGTGTGGATAGTTGCAACTAGCATAACAGTTTATACAAGTAATACATACATTAAAACATTCTTTGATAACCAACAAATTTTATTAGCAAAAACCTTACTTAATATGGATATTGACCATGTAAATAAGGAACTGCCGCCAACCAAATTTCTTGTTAGCGATGAGGATAAATTAAAGCGTGAAGATGATGACGTTCTTGGCTTTGCACTGTTTTCCGCCAAAGGCGAAGTGCTTTTAACAGATGGTGAGCATGGCAAGGACTTTCCTTATCTACCCATGGCAGAAGGATTTACCATGGTAGAGGTAGATGACGACGATTGGCGCATACTTTGGCTACACTCTGCCGATAAACAACGCATAGCCGCTGTTGGTCAGGAGAAAGAATACCGCAATAGCATGATTTTAGCCCTTCTTTTGGGGCAAATTGGGCCTTGGATTGTTATTTTGCCTGTATTGTTGTTGGGATTTGGTTTTGCTTTGTATCGTGAATTAGCTCCATTGCGTAAGCTTGCTAAGGATTTAAATACTCGTGAAGCTCAAGACACAAGCCCTCTTAATATGGAAAATATCCCGCCAGAAATTAAGCCTTTAATTATAGCTCTAAATACACTTTTTGAGCGAATTGGTATTTTATTGACGCAAGAAAGAGCCTTTGTTGCCAATGCGGCCCATGAATTAAGAACACCACTTGCTGGCTTAAAAATCCAGGTGGAAGTTTTAGCCATGTCTGATGAAGATAAAGAAAGCCAAAAACACGCCCTTGAAAATATTTTACAAGCCACCAATAAATGCAGCCATCTTATTGATCAATTGCTTTTGCTCTCCCAGCTAGAAAATAAATATCAATCTCCAGCAAGCATGCAAGAAGATAATATTTTTCAAGCCATTGATTGGCAGAAGTTAATTAATAATGCTTGCCATGAATTACAAGACTATGCCAAGGCCAAGCAAGTTATTATTGTGCAAAATATTGAAGCTACACCAACAAACTATATGGGAATACCTGATCTTTGGGCCATTGCCTTACGAAATATGTTAGACAATGCTATTCGACATAGTGCAAAAGGAGTAAACGTACAAATTCATTTAAATAATAATGAAATTTGCGTGGAAAATAGCGACACAAGCATTGATGAAAATATATTACCCCAACTTGGTAAGCGTTTTTACCGCCCCTCCGGTCAGAAAGCCAAAGGCTCTGGCCTTGGGCTTGCCATTGTAAACCACATTGCAAATTTGCATGGAACAATATTTTCTTTAAACAACAAAACTTTTAATGAGCAAAACAAAAGTGTAATTGCTTGCATCAAATTTAATTCAAAACTAGCACAATAAAATTTAATAAAATAAAGTTATTACCTTACATATCATAAAATAAATTTAAAATACCCTTGCACAGGCGCAAATAAATGCATAATACTATGCATCCCATTCAATGAGTTTTCATATAAAAGCACTGGGATTTGGGAATTACTTAAGACTATTTATTTTATTAAAGATTTGATATGACTGAACAAACAAAACATAGCCAAGAGCCACCACAAGAAGTTAAGCCTGAGCAGGTTACCCAAAAGGCTAAAACTTCAAGCATTTGGAGTGATAAACAATATGGTGATATTGTTTTTTACCTCTTTATTGCCATATTTCTATTGGAATTGGTGGTTGCTGGTGTGGCCTTTTTTTACGGCATTATTCATGCCATACCGGACCCAAATGGCGGCCCTCCACGTTTCCAATTCCCATGGCTTGCCTATGGGCTTGCGGCTATTTTAGCACCGGCTGGCCTTTTGCTCATCTTGCATTTAACAGGCATAGAAATTTTTAATTTTAATAAAAATAAAAATGGCGATGATGCCGCATGGGAGGCAGAGTTACCCACTCGCCTGCGCAAGGCCTATATAATTATAAAAAATGCACCTACAATTGTGCTTTTGTTGGGTGTGATCTTACTCGGAATTGCTCTTGTATATGTGGACGGAGCATTGAATGCTTTATTCCAATTAAGTGATAGTATTGGTCAATATTTGCCTTGGATAATTGCTGGCATTGTTGTTGTTTGGTGTGTAACCTATATGGGTAAAATGTGGCTTGCTTATCGCACTAAGCGTGTGGAAGAGGAGTACGCCTTTAGACGTGAAATTTTTGAACGCACAGGGCAAATTCTTGTAGATCGTGGAACAATGCAGTTACCACCTCAAGATCAAGCCATTGCTATTGAAGGTAGCTCACCACTACCCATTGCCCCAACAGCAGAGGATGAAGATATTATCGACGTTGCTGTTGAGGAAAAAAAATAATTCCTCTTGTGAATTACTGCTAAAACATCACAGCGAGTTTTACGCGGCAAAACTCTAGCAAGTTAGATTGTCATTAACAAAAAAAGGGCACTTAAAGTGCCCTAATAATTTATCAAGTTATTTTTGTGGATGATTATCAATTAATTCCCGAAGCTTATTACTTAAACTTTGTAAATCAGGTTTAGCAAATTGAGTATCAGCACCAACAGCTTGGCATTTTTTAATCAAACTATCATTGATTAATGATGAAAACATGGCCACAGGAATATTACCTAAGGCATCAGTATCTTTAATGCGCTTGCAAAGAGTCAAGCCGTCCATGACTGGCATTTCAATATCTGAAATAATGCCTTGCACAAAGTCAGTAACAGGTCTTCCCTGCTCAACAGCTGCGTCCATATAACGGCTTAAAGTATTCCAAGCGTCTTGGCCGTCCACGCATTGCGTAACTTGGAAGTAGCCTTCTTTCTCAAGCAATTCTAAAACAAGGCGACGTACGCTAGTTGAGTCATCGGCGTGAATAATTCTATATTGCGGGGTTGTTGCACCATTGTTACCAGCGTCCATGCGCATAGCCATGTCTGGATGCATTTCCGCTACAATGGCCTCAAGGTCTAGCAAAAAGATTACCCTATCATCCATACGTACAACGCCAGTCACAGCGCTGCGGCTCATCTTTTGTAGAAGGTTACCAGGAGCCTCCACATCAGACCAGCTTAGGCGATAAATACGGTTAACTCCAGACACTTGGAATGCGGTAATTACAGTATTAAACTCAGTTACAATAATTTTGCATTCTTCTTTGTTCGTTGGGGGGCTATTTAGATATTTAGAAATATCAATTAGCGGAACAATGCGACCATTACGGTGAGCAAAGGCCCCAAGTACTGCAGGGTGACGCATTTCTGGCATAGTCGTAATTTTTTGGGGGCGAATAATTTCCACCACCTTGGCTACGTTAATGCCATAGTGTCCTCTGTATCCTTCCTCTTCAACATAGAACTCCATTATTTCGAGTTCATTAGTACCTGATTCCAGAAGTATATTAGTCTGCGCCATGAGTATCTCCCAATATTACTGCATAAGCAAAATAGCGTATAACACTAAACGGATAATTTGCGTATACCTTTAGGCCCAAGGACAATTATTCAACAAACAATGGGAATTGACGTGCAAATTTATCCACGTCCTTACTTAAGCCAGCTAAAAATGCCTCATTATCTACATGACTTAAAGCAGCTACAATCCACTCAGCCACATTTTGCATATGCTCTGCTTTCATACCACGAGTGGTAAGTGCGGCGGTGCCAATGCGCACACCACTAGTTACAAATGGTGAACGTGTTTCAAATGGTACTGTATTTTTATTTACTGTAATACCAGCTAAGTCAAGGGCATGCTCTGCATCCTTGCCAGTGATATTTTTATTGGTCAAGTCAATTAGCATTAGGTGGTTGTCTGTTCCGCCAGAAACAAGCTCATAGCCAGCATCTACTAAGCAACCAGCAAGCACGCTTGCATTTTTCACAACTTGCTCTTGATACACTTTAAATGCTGGGCGCAATGCCTCACCAAAAGATACTGCCTTTGCGGCAATAACGTGCATAAGTGGGCCGCCTTGAATACCTGGGAAAATTTGGCTATTCAAAGTTTTTTGCATATCTTCACTGGCTAAAATCATACCACCACGAGGGCCACGAAGGGTTTTATGTGTGGTGGTGGTCACCACATGGGCATGCCCAATTGGTGAAGGGTGAACGCCAGCTGCAACAAGGCCTGCAATATGGGCCATGTCTACAATTAGTTTTGCATCAACTTCATCAGCAATGGCTCTAAAGCGTGCAAAATCAATGGTTCTAGCATATGCTGAACCTCCAGCAATAATCAAAGCTGGTTTATGTTCCTTAGCTTGCTTTTCCAATTGGTCATAATCAATATAGCCTGTTTCACGAACAACGCCATAGGATACTATGTTAAATAAACGACCTGAAAAGTTTACAGAGCTACCATGGGTTAAGTGCCCACCGTGGGACAAGTCCATACCCAAAATAGTATCGCCTGGTTTAATATATGCAAGGTAAGCGCCCATATTTGCTTGTGAACCTGAGTGCGGCTGCACGTTAGCATAGGTGCAATTAAATAATTTTTTGGCACGATCAATGGCTAAATCTTCAGCGATGTCAACATATTCGCAGCCGCCATAATATCTTTTAGAAGGATAGCCTTCAGCATATTTATGTGTAAGCACTGAGCCTTGAGCCTCACGCACAGCAGGAGAAACAAAGTTTTCTGATGCAATAAGTTCAAGCTTGCTAAGTTGGCGTTCATGCTCAAGGTTTATGGCCTTTGCAACCTCTGGATCGTGAAGTAGTAATTCTTGCATATATCCTCCAAAATTTAAAAAAGGCATAGAGTATAACACCCATGCCTTTTAAGATAATACAGTGCTATTGCACTGAAAATTTTAGCCTTCCCAACGCTTAAAAATCAAACTAGCATTGGTTCCCCCAAAGCCAAAGGAATTGCACATGGCATATGAGCATTGAAATTTTTCTGAACCATTTGGCATATAATTCAAATCGCAATCTGGGTCTTCAGTGTCGCGATTGATGGTACCAGGGATTACACCTTCATGTAAAGCAAGCACAGTAAATACACTTTCAATACCACCAGCAGCACCAAGTAAGTGACCAGTCATTGACTTAGTCGCGGAGATACGAAGCTCCTTAGCATGCTCACCAAAAACAGTTTTAATGGCCTTGGTTTCACACATGTCATTTAAATGTGTTGATGTGCCGTGGGCATTAATATGGCCAATATCTGATGGCTTAATACCAGCATCATTAATGGCGTTTTGCATTGACCTTGCCATACCTTCGCCAGATTCATGTGGTGCAGTCATGTGATATGCATCGCATGATGTACCATAGCCCACAATTTCTGCATAAATAGTAGCATTGCGAGCAAGGGCATCTTCTAAGGTTTCAAGCAAAATCAAGCCGCTACCTTCACCAATAACAAAGCCATCTCTATCTTTATCAAAGGGGCGAGATGCCTTTTCTGGTTCATCATTACGACTGGAGGATAAAGCTTTAAGAGCAGTAAAGCCTGATACGCCAAGTGGAGTAACAGTGGCCTCAACTCCGCCAGTAATAATTGCATCATTGCGGCCTAGCAATATCTCACTCCAAGCAGAGCCAATGGCATGCAAAGCAGAGGCACAGGCTGACGTTGCTGTAAAGTTATTGCCTTTTGCACCAGTAAATATAGCAATTTGACCAGGTGCCATGTTAGCAATAAGCATGGGTATCATGAAAGGAGAAATTTTATTGGGGCCTGCTTGCAAAAGCTTTGTATGAAAAGTTTCAAGTGTAGATAGGCCACCAAGACCAACGCCAAGAACGACGCCTGTGCGCTCGTCATTTTTCTCATTAATGACAAATTCTGAACTTTCAAGAAGCATCTTTGCACTAGCCACAGCAAATTGCGTAAAGCGATCCATACGCTTTGCTTGCTTAAAGGGGATGTAGTCTTCTACTGGGAAGTTACGAACTTCACCCCCAATACGTGCATCGTATTCTGACACATCAAAACTGGCTATAGGCTCAATGCCTGATTTACCAGCAATGAGATTATCCCAGGTGCTTTTGAGGTCATTACCAATAGGGGTTATGGCCGATAGACCTGTAACAACAACACGCTTGCGGCTCATGCCAAATCTCCTTCATCCAAATTCTTAAAATTTATAAATCAACTACCAAATATGCTAGCCGGAGGTTGCCCTCCGGCATTTAATTACATTTTTGATTCAATATATTTAACAGCGTCTTGAACTTTTAATAGGTTTTGAGCATCGTCATCTGCGATTTCAATGTCAAACTCTTCTTCCATGGCCATGATTAGCTCTGTAAGGTCTAAAGAGTCAGCGCCAAGATCTTCCACAAAGGATGCACCAGGCTTAACTTCTTCAGCGGAAACACCAAGTTGCTCAACAATAATATTAGTTACTTTTTGTGCTACATCAGACATATCGTCCTCCAATATTCTTTAATTTATTAACAATACATTCCGCCGTTCACGGCAAGAATTTGTCCTGTAATATAAGCGGCACTTTCTGATGAAAGAAAAACCACCGCATTAGCCACATCATCAACACTGCCCATACGCTTTAAAGGTATGCTATCTTCATAAGCCTTGCGTAAATCTTCAGGCAAGTTTGCAGTCATATCTGTTTCAATAAAGCCAGGGGCTACTGTATTAACTGTAATATTGCGGCCTGCTAGCTCCTTAGCAGCAGCCATGGTCATACCATGCAAGCCAGCCTTTGAAGCAACATAGTTGACCTGACCAGCATTACCCATCTGACCAACCACCGAAGAAATATTAACAATCTTCCCGTGGCGTTGCTTGCTCATAATTTTTGCTGCCTCACGCATGCACACAAATGCACCGCGCAAGTTCACATTCACTACATTATCAAAATCGTCATCCTTCATTCGAATAAGGAAACCATCATTGGTAATGCCAGCATTATTAACAAGCACACAAAGCTCAACCTGACCCTTAATCTCAGCTGCAAAAAACTCAGCTACAGCAGAAGCATCGCCCACATTTAAGCAAAAAGCCTTGGCTTTGCCGCCAGCGGCGCATATTTCTTTAGCTACATTTTCAGCTTCTTCAGGCTTTGACACATAGGTTAAAAACACCTGAAAACCCTGCTTAGCAAGGGCAAAGGCAATGCCTTTCCCGATGCCACGAGAGCCACCAGTAACTAGAGCTGTTTTTATTAAATCTTGCATCATTTCCCCACTTAGCTTCAATGAATTCTTTATCGTAAAGCCATATAAATTTCAATGTAAAATAGCTGTATTTTTTTAGCTAAGTCTACATAAATTCAAGTAGCCCAGCACCCCAAGTAAAACCAGCACCAACAGCACATATCATCACTAAATTATTAGCAGCAATATTGCCAGCATCTCTTGCTTCACAAAGGGCTAAAGGCACAGACGCTGACGAAGTGTTGCCAAACTTTTGCACATTGGTGAAAACCTTGGATTCATCCAAGGGCAAACGGCTACCCACGGCCTCAATAATACGCATATTTGCTTGATGCGGTATAAAAATATGCACATCATCAATCTTGCGGTTATTTTGCTCAAGCACTTCATGGCAAACAGCTGTCATATTTCTAACAGCATGCTTAAACACTTCACGCCCTTGCATATGCACGTAAAAATCCTCTGTGATTGCTTCGCCAAGTGCATAGCTTTTATTTGTGCCACCACCAATGGTAATCAAGTGGTTTAAGCTACCGTCGCTATGGCAAATCACGTCCACAACGCGGGCAATGGCGCCTTGTTGCTCACTACTAAGTACAATGGCTGCTGCACCATCTCCAAATAGAACACAAGTGGCTCTGTCTTGCCAATTAAGCCTACGGGTTAAAGCCTCTGAACATACAAGCAAAATTTTTGCATTGGGGTTGCTTAATAAAAAGCCGTTAGCTAATGAAAGGCCATATAAAAAGCCAGTGCAAGCAGCATTGAAGTCAAATGCCATAACCTTTGAACAACCAAGCTTGTGGGACAAGATAGTAGCGGTAGGTGGGCAAAGCAGTTCGGGGGTGGTGGTTCCAACTAATACATGTGTAATCTCAGATGCATCAATCCCAGCATCCTTCAAGGCGTGCTGCGCCGCCTTGCAACCAGCATCAGACACTTGCTCATCATCTGCTAAAATATGCCTCGATTTAATACCAGTTCTAGTGGTAATCCATTCATCATTGGTATCAACTATGCGGCTTAAATCATCATTGGTTAAAACGCGTTCAGGGATATAAATTCCAATGCCATGTATGTAGGAAGAACTATTCATATAAATAAAGTTGTTAAAAGGCTCGGCTAAAGCAGGTTAGCTCTTCATTGGCGGCAATACTTTCGGCAAGGCGTACATTGGTACCTTTGCGCACAAAAGTCCCACCCATTTTAATGGCGTTGCATATGGCTTTTTCATTGGATTTGCCGTGGCATACTAACACAAGGCTTTGCAAGCCAAGCACAGGAGCACCGCCATATTCAGCATAATCAATGGTTTCTGCAAATTTTTTAAATGCACCACGGGCAAGCCTTGCACCAAGGGCTGGTAAAAATCCTGAACGAAGCTTGCTTTTCAAGATACGCAAAAGCGAATATGAAAGTCCTTCACTCATTTTTAAAACCACATTACCCATGAAGCCGTCGCAGATTACCACGTCAACTTCACCAGTAAATAAGTCACGACCTTCGCAGTTGCCAGTAAAGTTCACATGCTTTGCCATTTTAAGCAGTTCATATGCCTCTTTTACTTGCACATTGCCCTTGCCCTCTTCCTCACCAAT
>CAYJCI010000061.1:0-10944 GCA_964368595.1 uncultured Desulfovibrionaceae bacterium | reverse complement strand
CTAAGTGCCCTGTCTTGGTTGAGCCTAATGCTGGCTTGCCAGAATTGGTGAATGGACAAACAGTATTTCGTCTTGACCCGCAAACATTTGCCCAGAAAACAGCAGTGTTTGCAAAGGCTGGAGTTAGCTTAATTGGTGGTTGTTGTGGTACAACTCCAGAGCATATTGCAGCATTAAAGCAAACTGTAACAGGGCTTGAGCTGCAAAGGCCAAGTCTTGGCGCAGGTACAAGAGGAATTGCCCTAACCACACGCTCAAAAATTGTTCGCATTGGTGAGGATCATCCCTTAACTATTATTGGTGAGCGTATTAATCCCACCGGTAAAAAAGAACTTACAGCCGAGCTTCAAGCAGGTGAATTTGGCATAGCCATGCGCTTTGCTGATGAGCAAATTGCCGCTGGTGCGCCCATATTAGATGTTAACGTTGGCGCCCCCTTGGTAGATGAAGCCATACTTTTACCAGAGCTTATTAAGAATTTAACTGGTAGATTTGATGCGCCGTTATCGCTCGATTCTTCAAATATTGCAGCTATTCAATCAGCCTTGCCCTATTGCCCAGGTTCTGCACTTGTAAATTCAATTAGTGGTGAGGCTGGGCGAATGGAAGTTCTTGGCCCATTGTGTAGGGATTTTGGCGCACCATTTATTTTATTGCCTTTGCAGGGGCGCAACCTACCCGTACTTGCAACAGAGCGCATTGCAATTTTAGAGAGCTTGCTTGAGCAGGTTGATTTCCTTGGTATTCCAAGGCGTTTAGTCATGGTGGATGTATTGGCTCTTTCTGTATCATCAAAGGCAGAAGCAGGGCGCCAATGCCTTGAAACCATACGTTGGTGCATGCGTGAAGGTTTGCCAACTACCATTGGCCTTTCCAATGTTTCCTTTGGCTTACCTGCAAGAGAGCTTTTAAACGCTAGTTATTTATCACTTTGTGTAGGGGCTGGCCTTACATCTTGCATTGCCAACCCTTCAAATGAGCGCCTTTGTGAAGTGCGTGATGCTTCTGATGTCCTATTAAATAAGGATAAGGACGCTCAATATTTTATTGAAAATTATGCCAAGTGGACTAGCTCATCTACTGAATCTGTTACAGCAGCTAAAAAACAAGACGTAACACAATCAAGCATAACATCACTTTACGATGCTGTGCTGTTTGGGGATAAAGAAAATATTATTAGCTTTGTGGATGCTGAATTAAAGCAAGGCACTGACCCCATGACCTTGGTGCAGGAAAAGCTTATCCCTGCCATTACTGAAGTTGGCGCTAAGTATGAAAGGCGTGAATATTTCTTGCCACAGCTTATACGCTCAGCTGAAACCATGCAAATAGCTTTTAAGCATGTGAAGCCGTTGCTTGAAGAAATGCAAGGCAAGGAAGAGCGCCCTGTGATTGTGGTCGCCACTGTTGAGGGCGATATTCACGATATTGGTAAAAACATTGTGGCACTTTTACTTGGCAATCATGGTTTTGAGGTAATTGATGCAGGTAAGGATGTGAAAGCCGAGGATATTGTTAAAGTTGCCATTGAAAATAAGGCAAGTATTATTGGTTTGTCTGCTCTTATGACCACAACCATGGTTCGTATGGAAGACACGGTTAAACTTGTGCAAGAACAAAACTTGCCCTTTAAGGTAATGATTGGTGGCGCTGTGGTTACGCAGGCTTTTGCAGATTCTATCGCCGCCGATGGTTACTCAGCTGATGCTGTTGGTGCTGTGCGTCTTGCTAAATCTCTTATATAAGCATACAATAGGAAGATAATTATGAAACGCATACTAACTTTTATATTTTGTTTGGGCTTTTTCCTTACTCTTCTTGGTCAAAATATTGCCGTAGCTGCTGATAGTTCAAAAGAATTTAAAGCTATAAATATGCAAGGTTATAATGAACTTATTGCTAAGCACAAGGGTAAGATTATAGTTGTTAATTTCTTTGCCACATGGTGCCCCCCATGTAGGGAGGAAATACCAGGCCTTGTGGCACTTGCAAAGAGCATGTCCAAGGATGTGGTGGTCATTGGCCTTTCTGGTGATGAAAACCCAAGGCTAATTGGCCCATTTGTTAAGGATATGAACATCAACTATCCTGTGATTTTAGCAGGGATGGATGTGTTGAGACATTTTCAGGTGCATACAATACCGCATAATTTAGTTTACAATCAAGACGGTAAAATAGTAGCTAATGCAGCAGGCTTTGTGACTGAAGAAGAATTAAAGAAGTTTATTAATTTGCTTTTAGAGGAAAATGTTAATGCAAAACGTGACGATTCGTAGGGCTAATGTAGCGGATGTTAAAGGCATCCACGCCTTACTCATGGACTGTGCTACTCAGGGGCTTTTGTTGCCAAGGGCTTTAAGCCACCTTTATAGGCATATTCGTGATTTTTATATTGCTGAAGATGCAGATGGAAAAATGCTTGCTTGCTGTGCTCTTTCGCCCATGTGGGATAATTTGGCAGAAATTTGCTCACTTGTGGTGGCAAATGATTGCCGAAAGCAAGGTCTTGGGCGTAAAATTGTGCAAACTTGCCTTCAAGACTGTGCAGAGCTTGGGATAGATACTGCCTTTGCCCTTACCTATCAAGAAGAGTTTTTCAAATGTCTTGGTTTTGATATTGTGGATAAAGACGTATTACCACAGAAGATTTGGGCAGACTGTGTGCACTGTCCAAAATATCCTGACTGTGATGAAACCGCTGTACTATTAAAGCTTTAGAGGTGACCATGAATGTAGTTGAAGTGCGTGAAATATTTTCCGCTGAGGAAATAGCAGCCCAGGTTAAGGCTTTGGGTAAGCAAATTGATCTATTGTATAGAGATGAGCCCTTAGTTCTCATTGGGGTATTAAAAGGGGCAGTGGTTTTTTGTGCTGACCTTTTGCGCGCTCTTGGTAGAAAGAGTGTTGAAATAGATTTTGTTTGTATTTCAAGCTATGGCATGGGGCAATCGCCTTCAGGTTCCATGGAATTTTCAAAAGATATTAGCACGGACCTTCAGGGTAAACACGTGCTAGTGGTTGAAGATATTGTCGATACTGGTCGTAGTATGGACTTTTTGATGAAAAGATTTGAAAATAAGGGTGCTTTATCAGTTCGCTCAGCTGTGTTGATTGATAAACACGAGCGCCGTGAGGTGGACTTCTCACCCGACTTTGTCTGCTTTCGTATTTTTGGTGGTTTTATCGTGGGTTATGGTTTGGATTTTGCTGAGCAATATCGCAGTTTACCTGGATTATGTGAACTAATTGTAGAGTAAATTATGGAAGTAACATGCCCCAATTGCGAGAGTCGATTTAATCTCCCAGACAGTGCTGTAAAGCCCAATGCAAAGTTGCGTTGTTCAGTTTGTCAAAATGTGTTTAGTATTGGTGCTCCAGTTCAACCTCCTGAAGCTGAGGACGATACAGCAAATGGCAATTTGGACTCTGCTGCTTTGGAAGATGGTGAAAATCTAGATTTAGACGGTGCAAAATCAGAATCTGAGCCAGCAAGCAAGAAAAAGAAAATTATTATTGCTGCTGTTGCCATTGTATTGTTGCTATGTGCAGCAGGTGGCGGTTGGTGGTATTTTGCTGGCACTAGCTCAGAAGAACCCAAATCTCCAGCTGAAATGGCAAAAAGCGTTGAATTTTTAATAATGCGCGATGTACGTCAATATTATGTGCAAAATGAAAAGATTGGATCGATTTTTGTTATTCAAGGCATTGTAACAAATGAATTTCCTGTGGCAAAAGACTTGATTGAAGTTGAGGCCGCTCTCTATGCCAAGGATAAAACTACTCTGTTAACCAAGAAGCAACTTGGCGGTACTGTTTTATCTCAATTCCAATTGCAAGTACTTGGTGAGGAAGAGATGGAATCTTTTTTAAGTAATCAAATTGAGATTCTTACAAAAAATACCAATGTTCCACCCAAGGGTGAAGTGCCATTCATGGTGTTATTTTATAATCCACCTGCTGATGTGGCAGAATTTGGGGTTAAGATTATAAGTTCTAAAGACGTTGAACAGCAATAGGTGCTTAAAAAAGCACCCCTTTGTTACGTCAGGCACTTTTTGAGCATCTATTTGTTTTATTTGTTCTTAAAGTTTCCAGTGTGTATTATTAGTAATAAAATTATCACCGCTTAAGGTGTTTGTATTCAAAGGTATTACATGGCTAAGGTTAGGGAAAATTATGTCTGCTCGTCATGTGGGGCGCAATGCTCGCAGTGGCGCGGGCAATGCCCTTCTTGTGAGTCGTGGAATACCTTAGAAGTTGCCTTAGTTTCTAGCGTCAAATCAAAACAAAAATCATCTCATACTGGCAAAAACCCAATTCCCTTGCACTCTGTAAGTGATAAGGGCTGTGAAGCATTTGGTTCTGGCCTTCTGCCACTTGATAGGGTGCTTGGGCAGGGTTTTATGCCTGGTTCAGCATTGCTTATGGGTGGTGAGCCTGGTGTTGGTAAATCAACCCTACTTTTGCAATTGGCAGGGTATGTGGCGGCATCTGGATTGCCTGTAGTTTACGCAAGTGGTGAAGAATCTTTACCGCAGATTAAAGGTAGGGCTGAGCGGCTTAATATTTTGCATGATAATTTGCTAGCTCTTGCAACGTCGCATGTGGAGGATTTGCATGGTGTATTAAGTAAGGATGCACCAGCACTTTTGATTGTTGACTCGGTGCAAACTTTAACTAGCATGGATGCTGAGGGTTTACCTGGTAATGTTAGTCAAGTTAGGGCTGTGGCAACTGATTTAATTGAGCGTTGCCGCAATGCTGGGACATGCCTCGTGCTTGTTGGGCATGTAACAAAGGAAGGCACCTTGGCAGGTCCACGCTTGCTTGAACATATGGTTGACACTGTGATTTCTCTTGAAGGTGATAGGCGGCAAATGTTTAGGCTACTTAGAGTATTTAAAAATCGCTTTGGGCCAAATGAGGAATTATTAGTATTTCATATGACTAATAATGGCATGGAGTTGGTGGAGGACCCATCAACATTTTTCTTAGGCGCTCGTGATGCATCATTGAGTGGAACTGCTGTAGTTATGGCAGTGGATGGGCATAGGCCATTTGCGGTAGAGGTGCAGGCCTTAGTGTCAAAAACATATTTAGCAATTCCAAGGCGCACTGCACTTGGTTTTGATACAAATCGCTTACATTTGTTGCTAGCAGTGCTTGAAAAGCGCTTAAAATTGAACTTTGGTCAGGTGGATATATATGCCAAGGTGGGCGGAGGCATGCGCCTTGATGATCCAGGAATGGATTTAGCATTGGTGGCGGCGGTCTTGTCGTCATTTTATGACATTTCATTGCCTGAGCGTTCAGTTTTTTGGGGCGAAGTTGACTTAAATGGTCAAGTGCGCCCAGTTAGTGCACAAGACATCAGATTTGCCCAAGCCACACGTTTAGGTTACGAACCAATTTATCACCCAGATGCCCATAAAAACGGTATGAGCACTGTCATGCAGCTTCAAAAAAGCTTGTTCTCTAAAAAATAATAATATCTTTTTTTTTAATCTTCTGTATTAACATACTTTTTTTATTTTTCTATTCCTTGCTATCGCTATACATGCGTGCTATGCGTCAGCTTACAAGGTTTAGAAGTTATTGGAGTGGGCATGAAATTTGCCCCAGATTAATATTTTACAAGGGTTATTTATGACAAATCCGCATTTAGGACCGCAGCAAGATAACGGTGTTCTGTTAGAAGAAGACTTACAAGAGCCGCGAATGTATAAGGTGCTTTTGCACAATGATGACTATACCAGTATGGATTTTGTGGTGCATGTGCTCACACGCGTCTTTAGAAAAACATCGGAGGATGCTACAAAAATTATGTTAGCCGTGCATGAAAGCGGCATTGGACTATGCGGAATTTATACTCATGAAATTGCAGAAACTAAAGTTAGACAAACTCGCCATATGGCCCGCGAGGCTGGATTCCCCCTACGCTGCACGTTAGAAGTAGCAGATTAATGCTTGATAAATATTTAAGGATAATAAATGCTTGGTAAAAATTTGCAAAAAGTTTTACATTTTGCTTTGCAAGATGTTCAACGCCGCAAACATGAATTTTTAACTCTTGAGCATTTGCTCTTTGCCATTACGACTGAAGAGCAAGGTTGCATTTTGCTTGAGGGTTGCGGGGCGGACCCTTCCTCATTGCGTGAGCAATTGGAGGAGTTTTTTGCCCAATATTTAGAATTAAATGAAGGAGTCAACGCAAATACAGTTATGCAGACTGACGGTGTGCAAAGGGTTCTTGAAAATGCCGTTAGACATATTCGTTTAGCTGGGCGTGAGCAAGTGGAACTTGGAGATGTGCTTGCCGCCATTTTGGATGAAGATAGCGCTTATGCTAGTTATTATTTGAAAAAACAAGGTCTAACTCGCACAAATGTTATAGAATATATTTCACATGGTGAGCATGGTAATGGCTCAAGTGGAGTTGAACAAAATAAAGAAAATGTTGACCCATTAGTGCGCTATACTGCTGAACTTACAGCCAAAGCTGTCGCAGGTGATATTGACCCATTGGTGGGTCGTGAAGCTGAGCTTGACCGTACAGTTGAGGTTTTATGCAGAAGGCGTAAGAATAATCCACTTTTTGTGGGTGAGCCTGGTGTTGGCAAAACTGCCATAGCAGAAGGGCTAGCTTTGCGAATTGCCGAGCAAAAAGTACCAGATAAATTTAAATCTGCAAAGATTTATGCTTTAGATATGGGTAGTTTACTTGCTGGTGCTCGCTATCGTGGTGATTTTGAAAATAGATTAAAAGGTGTGATTAAGGGCCTTAAAAAAATACCCAATGCCATTTTGTTTATTGATGAAATTCACACCATAGTTGGAGCTGGTTCAACTTCTGGTGGATCGCTTGATGCCTCAAATCTATTAAAGCCAGTTCTTGCCAGTGGTGACATTCGTTGCATGGGGTCAACCACGCATGAAGAATTTCGCAATCAATTAGAAAAAGATAGAGCATTGTCAAGACGCTTTCAACGTATTGATATACGTGAACCTTCTGAAGAAGAATGCTATGCTATTTTACAAGGGCTGCAAAGCCGCTATGCAAAACATCATAATGTAAGTTATCCTAATGCTAGCTTAAAAGCGGCGGTGGAGCTTTCAGCAAGGCATTTACAAGATAGGCTTTTACCAGACAAAGCTATTGATATAATGGATGAAGCAGGTGCCGCCGTTCGCCTTAAGTCTAAAGGTGTAAAAAAATCTAAGGTCAGCGTTGCAGATATTGAGCGCATTGTTGCCCGCATGGCTGGCGTTCCTGAGCGCTCAGTTTCAGGACATGAAAAAGAGCGCCTAGCAACACTTGAAAAAGATTTAATTGATCGTGTTTATGGTCAAGAATTAGCTGTTAGCTTAACTGTAAAAGCCATTTTACGTGCTAGGGCAGGGCTTAACCGCGAACAAAGGCCAGCAGGTAGCTTTTTATTTTATGGGCCAACTGGTGTTGGTAAGACTGAGCTTGCTAAGCAATTGGCTGAACGCCTCGGTGTGCAGTTTTTGCGCTATGACATGAGTGAATATATGGAAAAGCATGCCGTATCTCGCTTTATTGGTGCGCCTCCTGGATATGTGGGTTTTGAGCAAGGTGGGCAATTAACTGAATCAGTGCGTAAGTATCCGTATTCATTAGTGCTGCTTGATGAAATTGAAAAAGCTCATGAAGATATATTTAATGTGCTCTTACAGGTAATGGATTATGGCACCCTTACAGATAATACTGGGCGCAAGGCCGATTTTCGTAATGTTATTTTAATCATGACTTCCAATGCTGGTGTGAGGGAAATGAGCAAAAATAACCTAGGTTTTGGTGAGCAACGGCCTGAAAACATGGCAGAAAAAGGCCTAAAAGCGGTGGAGGAATCATTCTCCCCCGAATTTAGAAATAGATTAGATGCCATTATTCCATTTAATGGCCTTTGCCCAGAGCTTATGGGTAATATTGTTAAGAAATTCGTTGGGCAGCTTGCTAAAAGCCTTGCCGCTAGAAAGGTTAAGATTATTCTTACATCAAAGGCTGAAGCATGGTTTGCCACAAAGGGGTATGACCCTGTCTATGGTGCAAGGCCCTTGCAGCGAATTTTGAGGGCAGAGCTTGAAGATGTGCTGGCACAAGAATTACTGTTTGGTAAGCTGACTCGTGGTGGCACTGTAACCGTTGATGTGAAGGGCGAAGGATTGAAATTTAGCTATGTTTCATCTTAAAAAATAATGAGTTAGCAATATTATTTTTTACTGAGCATAAATTGAAACTAGCTAATGTTTTATAAACACCTTTATTAATAATAGTTTTAAAGGTAACTGTTAATGGTTGCTTTACTTAATAATGATATATGGTTCCCCCCTGTACATGAGGCCGAGGATGGCCTTGTGGCAGTGGGCGGAGATTTAAGCCCTGAGCGTCTTCTATTTGGCTACGCTCAGGGCATTTTTCCTTGGTATGATGAGCAAAGCCCCATTCTTTGGTGGTCTCCAGAGCCAAGATGTGTTTTGCCCTTAGATAATTTTTATATTTCTAGTCGCTTAAAGCGCAAAATTAAAAATGGGCCTTTTCATTGTACATTAAATACTGCATTTGATGATGTAATTAAACATTGTGCTAATGTTGCAAGGCCAGGACAGGGCGGAACTTGGATTTTACCTGAAATGCAAGATGCTTATAGAGTTTTACATTTGCTTGGTTTTGCTCATTCTATAGAATGCTGGAAGAATGATGTTTTGGTAGGCGGTGTATATGGCGTTGCCCTTGGCAAAGCATTTTTTGGAGAATCCATGTTTCATCACGTGGCAGATGCTTCAAAGATTGCACTGGCATATTTAGTAAATTTACTGAAAATGCAGGGTTTTACCTTGTTTGATTGTCAGCAAGAAACACCGCATATGTTAGAAATGGGCGCAATAACCATTGCTCGCCTAGATTTTAATTCACTTCTTGATAGTGCTCTTAGCGCCAGCGCTATGGACATTATGGATTTTGAAAGCTATCGTAGTTTGGCTGTATATTAAGTTTTTATGCCTCAATATATAGAGCTGTAAAATTTGGTTAATATGAAGTATTAACAAATATAATTTTAAGTTGGAGTATGTTATGAGTAAAAAGCTGGCCATTTGTTTTTTATGCTTTACACTTGTTTTTTCATTAATGCTTGATGTGGCAAATGCTAAAATTATTACCGCTCAAGGTGAACAAGAGTATACTGCAACTAAGTACCTTGATAATATAAGATTATATACTCCCGAACTTATAATATTTATGAATCAATTTCCCAAGGGTGCGGATTTGCATAATCACCTTTCAGGTGCATATTTTGCTGAAGAAATGCTGGTGCTTGGCGCAAGGCAAGGTTATATGTATGACCTTTCTGAGCAACAAGTTTTGCCCCCCAATACTAAGAAAAATGCAAAAATCATAAGTGTGGCAGAATTGCTAAACCGTCCCGATGATTTAAAAAAATATCTTGATGCTGTAAGTATGCGTGGTTTTTATAAAAACACTGTGCATGGTTCTGATCATTTTTTTGCAACATTTGATTATATAGCTTATGCCTTGGACGGGCCTGAGAGCCTTGCTAGGGTAATTGCTAGAAATCATAGTCAACATGTTTATTATGTTGAATTTATGCGAGATGTTGTGCCTCAAGAATTATATGCAAAAGTGCGTGAGCTTTTGCCGCAAAAAGAATTTACTGTGTCTAAGCTAGCAGATGCCTATAAAAAAATTCAACCTTATTTAAAAAGTGAAGAATTTGTGAAAGCAGTGAATGTGGCCATGTCTGCACAGCTTAGAGCAACGGATAAAATTTTGCGTGAAAAATATAACCTCACTATACTTGGTGAACACCCTGATATTATAGTAAAATTCATTCCGCACCTTTATCGCCACCAGAGTAATTATGAATTGTTTATAAGATCCGCCACTAGCTTGAGTGCTACGCAAATTCATAAAGATATTGTGGCTGTTAACTTAGTTCAATGTGAGGCGCACCCTCTTGCCATGAAAAATTTTGATGCTCAAATGGAAATACTTGATTTTTTATATAATAATATGAACAAGCCAAATATTTTATTGCATGCTGGGGAGTTAAATTTGCGTGACTCTTCGCTTGAGGCCATGCGTGAGCGTATTAGCAAATCCATAACCAAGGGGCATGCCTTACGCATTGGGCATGGAGTATCCATTGCTTGGGAAAATAATCCTTATGCCACTCTTAATTTAATGAAGGAAAGGGGCATTCCCATTGAAATTTGTCTATCAAGTAATGATGTTATTTTGGGAGTGGTTGGTGCTGATCATCCTTTAAAACTATATTTAGAGGCTGGTGTTCCAGTTACCTTAAATACTGATGATGAAGGTGTTGCCCGTTCAAATCTGAGTCAAGAGTATGTTCGTGCCGCGCAAGAGCATAATTTATCCTATGCAACATTTAAAGAAATTGCCAGAAATGCCCTTGAATATTCGCTCTTGGCTGGTGAAAGTATCTTTGAACCAAGGAATGCTAAATTTGAGCAAGAATATAAAATCAAGTCCAAGTATGAAGATTATATTTTTGGTAAATTTGCAACCAGCAAGTTAAATATTAAAGAACTGGGTGAAAAAGCCTATTTTCAAATTAAACATGAGCGTGATTTGGATTTATTTGAAAAAAGCCTTAACTCAAAAAAAGTAAAAACTGAATTTAGATAGCGCCAATAAAAATACCAAAAAAGGCACTTTCAGCAGATATTATATGCTCTTATTAAACTGCTTTAAGAAATAAATAAAAAACCACCGCAAAGTACGGTGGTTTTTTATTTTAACTCGTGTAAAATTTAATCATTATCCACGGTTAGGTAGGTATTTTTCAACTTTAGTATTTAATGTGTGAACAGCTTCATCAAATTCTTTTTGTAAAGAATCCATAAGCTCACGCACAGAGATAATGCGGTCAATTTTTG
>CAYJCI010000060.1:0-11245 GCA_964368595.1 uncultured Desulfovibrionaceae bacterium | reverse complement strand
CAATTCACTAGACATGAATGGCAATTACAAGGAAAAGATATTTTATTTACTGCCTTTAACTTTCAAAACATTAGCGAAAGCATGCAATGCAAAAAGGTAGAAGAAATAGCACATAAATTAAATTGCACCAATTTGCTAAATATGAATGTAAGCGCCCTATCACAAGGGCAATTGAAATTATTGCTCTTAGCAAAAGCTATACTACAAAAAGCAAAAGTACTATTATTGGATGAATATTTAGACGGTTTGGATAGCGCAATTTGTGCTAATATTATCCAAATATTAAAGGAAATTGCAAAACATACCAGCCTAATTATTTGCACACATCGTGAGCAAAACTTAAAGCCTCTCATGCCTTTAATAAGCAAAAAACTCTACATGCAAAATGGTGAACTAAGCACTAAACAACAACTCTTTGAAATTAAAGAAACCTGCTCAAAACCCAAACAAGCTACTTGTAATACAAACACTACAAGGTCCATTATTGCGCTTAGTAAAGCCACAGTATTTGTAGACCGTGTGCCCGTATTGCACAATATAAATTGGCAATTGCATCACGGTGAACACTGGTCAATTAAAGGTAGAAATGGCGCTGGCAAATCCACTTTTTTGCGTTTGATCGCTGGGGATGAATTTCCAGCCATAGGTGGCAGCATAAAAAGATATTTTTCAAGGCTTTACCCAACTGAAATAAATGTAACAAGGCTTGAGCATATTCGCCATGCCATAAGCCTAGTATCTGACTTTGAACAAGCAAGCTATGCTTATAATCTAAATGGTTTGGATTTTGTACTTTCGGGTATTGATAATACTACAGGAACCTATCGCCAATTTAATGCAAAAGAAGTAGAAAATGCCAAGCAACTTTTACAAAATTTGGGCCTTAGCTTACTTCAAGAAAGGTACATTCGCTCACTCTCCACTGGGCAATTAAGATTTTTATGCATTGCTCGCGCCCTTATTCTTAAGCCAGAGGTAATTTTGCTAGATGAGCCATTCTCTGGCTTAGACATGCAAGCACGCCATAAGTGCTTGAATATTTTAGAAAATTTATCATCTGAATTAAGTATTATTATTGTGTCCCATCATAGTGACGATCATTTAAGCATAATCAACCGCGAAGCCATCATGGAAAACGGCTACTTAAAAGCATAAAAATTAAAAAGCTAGACTAAATTTTTTTTATACGCTAATCTACACTTGTGGAGGGATTATGAAGAGACATATATTTACACTATTTTGCATAAGCCTATGCCTGTGCTTTAGCACACTTTCCTTTGCAGAAGTTGTGCATATTAATAGCGGTGAAGCCATTCAATATCTTAATAAACCATTACCTAAGATGGTAATTCTAGACGTTAGAACTACGCAAGAATACACCGTTGGGCACATTCCTGGGGCTATTTTAGCAGATTTTTATGCAAATGATTTTGAGGCCCAACTAGGCAAAATTGAACGTAATGTCCCTATTCTTCTATATTGTCGCACAGGCAACAGAACACATAAATCATTAGAACTCATGATAAAAATGGGCTTTAGTAATATCTTACACATGAAAGACGGCATAACAGGTTGGAATACTAACGAATTTCCTTTAGCATATGGGCCGCCCAATAAATAGATATGAGAAAAGCAATTGCCATATTAAGCCTCATTTTGTGCTCCTTGCTTTATACCCAGTCCCAAGCGGAGAATGTTGAAATAACGAGCAAAGAGGCAATACAATACCTCTCTAATCCCTTACCTAATATGAAAATTATTGATACTAGGGAGGAGCGACAATATTATTCTGGGCACATACCTGGTGCCATATCGCTTAATCTTATGTCCCCAGATTTTAGGGAAAATCTTAAAAAATTAGACCCCAATATGCCATATTTAGTTTATTGCAATATTGGTAAAACCAGCGGCGAGGCGTATAGAATTATGCTAAAGCTCGGTTTTACAAATGTTTATCATATGAAAGATGGCATTACTGGCTGGAACGCAAATAGCTTTCCACTTGAGCGGGTGAGGGAATAAGCTAACGCAGTAAAAGAATTGCTGCCCCAAGACAGGCTATACAAGAGCCCATAATACTACCAAATGAAGGCATGCGCCTCTCGGTAATTCCACTCACAAATAAAAGAGCTACTGGTTGCAAGCCTATTAAGGTTGCGGCAACGGCGGCTGGGCAATTTTGCAAAGCCACATTAGACAACCAAATACCACCCACCGAACCAAAAAAACAACCCAATAAAAATAACTTTATTAGCTCAGGATGAAGCCTAAAATTTTTCCATGTGCTTCTAACCCTACGCAAACGGATTGCCACAATCCAAAGCCCTATTGATGCCGCGAGATTACGCCAAAAAGTAAAATATAACGCAGTCATACCATAATTCAAAACTTCCTTACCCCACATAAAGGCAATGCCAAGTGTGCAAGCAGAAGCCAAGGCAAGCGCTAAACCCACCGCACGTTGTTTTGGGCTGATTACTTTATCCCCCAAGGGCAAGGCGTGGCGGCTTTCGGCAAGTGTAACTAAAATGACACCACCAGTGGCTAAGAGTATGCCAATAACACCTTGAATTCCTAATAATTCTTCTAAAAATAGCACACCCAAAAGAGCCGTAACACAAGTTGAAAGAGAGTTACAAATCATGGTGGAGCGAATGCCAATGCGTGGTATACTTTCATAAACACACCAATCTGTGCCCATAATACCAACAACTCCAGACAAAGTCGCAAGAAAAATCACATAAAAATCAAAACTTTGAAATTGATCAAACATTAGACAGAGCACAAATAAAATAATTGATGCTAGGGGCTGACGTAGCATCATAAATGAGTGTGCTCCAAGGGTGCGAGAGATGGAGGCATGAATAGTGCTTGAGCAAGCCCAAGAAATTGCAGTACCAAGCCCTGCTATTACGCCAAGTGTCATCATAACAATCCACTCCAAAAAATTTGCTCTTGAACCATGAACTTGTCAGTATAAATTGTCAATATTTTTCCCCTAAGTTTCAGGCTTGCTTTTGTGCGCAAAGCAAGGTATTTTATTTGTTTAGCAAAAAGGTAGTATATATGGCAGAAATCATTAAAATTATTCTCAATGGAGAACATGTGTCTTTATCTAATGGCACAAATATTTCAAGATTACTTGAGCTTGAAAAGCTTGACCCAAAAGTTGTAGTGGCTGAGCTTAATGGCAATATTTTATCATGTGATGCTTTTGAAACAACTATTTTAAAACAAGATGACATCTTGGAATTATTACATTTTGTAGGTGGTGGTTAATGGATATTCATAGCTTTAACCTTGGTGGTGAGGTGCTCACAAGCCGCCTTTTTATTGGCACTGGCAAATATGGTGCAGATAGTCTTATTAAAGATGTATCAGAAGCTTCACAATCCAATGTGATTACCGTTGCCCTACGTCGTGTGCAAAAAGGCGAGCAAGGCATCATGACACACATCCCAAAGCACATGAAATTGCTACCTAATACTTCAGGAGCTCGCAATGCAGATGAAGCTGTGCGCCTTGCCAGGCTAGCCCGCGCTGCAGGATGTGGCAACTGGATTAAGATTGAAGTAATCTCCGACACTCGCTACCTTTTGCCTGATGGTTATGAAACTGCTAAAGCTACTGAAATACTTGCTAAAGAAGGTTTTGTAGTGCTGCCATATATGAACCCAGATTTATACGTTGCGCGCTCATTGGTTGACGCAGGAGCAGCAGCCGTTATGCCACTTGGCGCCCCCATTGGCACCAATCGTGGGCTACGCACCAAGGAAATGATTTCTATTTTAATTGATGAAATTGATTTACCAATTATTGTAGATGCAGGAATTGGCAAACCTTCACAAGCTTGCGAAGCTATGGAAATGGGCGCTGCAGCCTGCCTTGTTAATACAGCAATTGCCTCCGCTTCTGACCCAATTGCCATGGCTGAGGCATTTTGTAATGCAGTTCGGGCAGGGCGCGCAGCTTATGTAGCTGGACTTGGTGCAGAGGTTAGCGGCCAAGCCATTGCATCTTCGCCTTTAACTGGATTTTTGGATTCATAATGCGTGATTTTAATGATTATCTTGCTCAATATAATGTAGAACTACGCGAAAATATCATTAAAAATTGCACTCAAGATAAGGTGCTAAATACTTTAGCTAAAGACCGCCTTACTCTAGAAGATTTTTTAATTTTGCTTAGTCCCCAAGCCTTACCACATCTTGAAAGTATGGCTCGCCGCGCAAAGGCTGAAACTTTGCGCCATTTTGGTCGTGCCATACATTTGTTCACGCCATTATACCTCTCTGACTATTGCACAAATCACTGTAGATATTGTGGTTTTAACGCCAATAACAAGCAAAAAAGAAAGCATTTATCCATTGAGCAAGCTCACGCCGAGGCCATGCAGATTGCCTCAACAGGCCTTGGGCATATTTTGCTTTTAACTGGAGATGCAAGGGCTAAAGCGTCACCCACCTATATTGCCAATGTTGCCAAAAGCATCAAGCCACACTTTGCCTCAGTGGGTATTGAGGTTTATGCCATGAGCGTGGAGGAATATACCATGCTTGTACAAAGCGGCGTTGATAGCATGACACTGTTTCAAGAAACATATAATCCTAAATTATACGAATGGTTACACCCTAAAGGCCCAAAGAGTGACTATGCTAACAGGCTTGACGCACCAAGGCGAGCTGTGGATGGTGGGATGTATAGTGTCAATGTGGGTGCATTGCTTGGGCTTGATAAGCTTGAGCATGACGGTTTTTGTACTGGCTTACATGCTTGGTGGTTACAGCGTCACAATGCTGGGGTTGAGGTAACGGTTTCTGTGCCAAGGCTTTGCCCACATGAGGGTGATTTTGACGTGCCACACGCCCTAGACGACCGCCACTTCGTGCAATATATCACTGCGTTACGCTGCTTTTTACCAAGGGCTGGCATAACCGTTTCAAGCCGTGAATCAGAATTCATGCGCAACAATATCATTGACTTAGGCGTAACAAGAGTTTCCGCTGGAGTTTCAACAGCTGTTGGCGGTAGAGCGACGGAAGCTAGCGAGGTGGGCCAATTTGAAATTGCCGACCATCGTAGCGTTGATGAAATGATTAAAGCCCTTGCTAAAGCCGGATATCAAGCCGTTTGTAAAGATTGGCAGGATTTTAAGGCCACTGAAATATAAAGTTACAGACTTAAGCTATGCCTTAACAACTTGCTCTAAATACAAAGCTAATACAGCAATTGCCCTATCACAAAGGGTAAATAGCGGTATGCCCTCATCCTTTATGGCCTTTCTAAATGAGTCAAATTGGCTAGCCCCATCAACAACCACGATCAATGGTTTTTCGCTAGTTTTAGCTAAGTCAACAACACGCTGAAATATTGAACCTTCTTTATTAAAATCAAAATTAACAGAGTGGCAGGGGTCTGCTGTGCACAAAACGGGTGAATGCGGGACAATACCTAGAACTACCACATCAATATTAGAATCATTTAGTGCAAGCTCCGCTATTTTTGCATGAACTTCATCATTGGCAGATGGATTAATATCAAGCGGATTAGTAACTTGTACAAGCTTTGCCAATTTATGCTCATCTAACACGGCTTGCATTTTAACCAAAGTATGCTCAGAAAAATCACCCAATTTTATATTATATTCATCTGACAGTATGGAATCTGCCATGCCAACGGCCTCAAAACCAGCGGAGCTTATAGCCGCAATGCTCTTTCCATTAATTTTTTTATGGGCCAAGGACTCTGCCAATAGCACTAAATCTTGAAATTCAGTAAATGTTCTTGCAACAATTCCACCTGCTTGGCTTATGGCTGATTCACATACCATATAATCACCAGCTAGTGATGCAGTGTGCCCGCTGGTAGCGCTCTTGCCCTCTGGTGTGCGGCCTGCTTTATAAAAAACAACGTTTTTCCCTGCCATTCTAGCCTTTTGTACGGATTGAACAAAGGCAAGACCGTCTAAATCTTTAAATCCTTCCACATAAACAGCAATAGTGCTTACTTTGTCTGATTTTTCAAAATATTGCATCATATCACCAAGGCTTAAATCTGTCTGATTCCCCATGGAGATCAAATAAGCAGGATTCATCTCTGGCACTTGATTAAAACGATTCAACAAAAATGCACCACTTTGACTAATTACAGCAAGAGAACGCGGCTTAACCCCTTGATATGGCTCTAGTGAGAGCATTTTTTCTGTAGGGATAAACCAAGTGTCGTAATGCCCATGGCGAGAAATTACACCCAAGCAATTAGCCCCTAAAAATACAGGAGAATTAGGCCCATTATGTGCTTTTTGTATTTGTGCAATCATGGCATCAGCCATGGCCTTACTTTCTTCTGTTTCACCAAGTCCACCAGGCACTAATAGCACAGTATTTGCCTTATTAAATTTAATTATATCATCAACAAATGCAGGAATTTGCAAAGCATCTACGGCTAAAATTAATAAATCAAATGTGCCTTCAACTTCTTGAATATTTGCAGCACATTTAATACCGCTTTCATCCTCACCTTGTTTAATGATAGTAATATCTTGCTTTGGGTATCCAGCTTTAATTATGTTTTCAAGAATTATCCTGCCAAAATTACGCCTGCGTGAAGAAACGCCTACGATGCCAATACTTTTAGGGTGTAAAAGTTTGTCAATTTGCTCAAGCGGTCTTTTAGGCTCCAAGGGTATTTGTTTTGAAAATTTGCACAAACCATCAAGTGGGACCATTAAAAAATCGGTAAAAGCAAAAGGGTTTACCTCAAGCTCATCAATAATAAATTCTGATTCTCTATTCAGCGGTGAAAAATAGTTACCCATTTGAATAAAAGACTGAAAACATTCAATTAATTGTTCATCCGTCACTATTCGTTGCTGCCCTCGTGTAAGACCAGCAAGTTTTTTATATGAAATGGTATTTTTATAAATTTTAAAGAAAGCTTCACCGTCGAGCATGGCTGTTGGAGCTGCAACAATAGCTTGGCCTTTTCTAAAGCGTTCTGCATAAAGCTCAGTATCAGTGCCACCAAGCCCTGCTGAAATTACCATACCAAATTCACGAGTCCTTCTAAGCCCCACAAAAAGCTCATTCCCAAAACTTGAAGAATCTGGCGGCATAAACTGCACTTGTAAAATACCGCGAATATGATTTTTTATGGCTTCATTTAGCTCATTACCAGATAATTTTTTATAACAATCTGGCGCATGTTCAGGATTTTTTTCAATTAAATTTTGATATTTTTCGGGGACTTCAACATATATTCGCCTTAACGCAGAAAGGATTTTTTCTGGAGTTTTTTCAACAATACGCACACCACCAACTTCAGTTTTATGCATAATGGTAGGCGACACTATTTTTAACACTGCCTTTTCACCAGGCAATGCCATCAGCTCCTCTGCTTGAGTTTTAATATTTTTGGGGTGAAATAAACATTTAGGTGGCGTTTCTGAGCCGGTTAAAGCTAAAACTTCGTAAACTTCATTCTCAAATAAAATATTACGGCCATCGCTCTCAGCATTTTTAAAAATATCTTCAATACTTTGATAATTTATATCTAAAATCATAATAAACCTTTATATATAATGCTGTTCACCACAAATTCACAACAGCTCCCAAATTGCTTTGGCAATGGTACATAAAAAAACATAGTATTCCAATAATTTTTTATGGCATAAAATCACAAAACTAAACAAAAAAAGCCCAATAATGCACCAAGCATTATAGGGCTTTTGAAATTTATGGAGCTCTTGACCGGGATTGAACCGGTGACCTCGTCCTTACCAAGGACGCACTCTACCGACTGAGCTACAAGAGCAAGCAACGAGAAATATTTAGTGGAAATGTTGTCCGCCGTCAAGTAAAAAAATCATAATTTTGTTCATTGCCTGTCCTTGTTGTATGATGTATGCTATTTTTGCATTTGAAATATTGCAATTTTTTAAGATTCTAACTTTATAAATCATAAATTATGCGAACTATTTATATTATTTTATTTTGTATAGTGCTAATGGGTTGTGGTGGCCCAAAGCCTGTGGGATATGGTGCTGAACAAGCAAAGATCACAGGTGTGGGTTATGCCGTTGATGACCCAAGCATATTGCGCTATCCACTAAGTGGTAAAAATATTGATAAAAAGCTGTATTATTTAAATCAACCAGAAATTATGATGGAGCTTCAGCAATATTACCACAACAGTTTAGAAAGCAAGCAAAAGCAAGAAGCTCCTAATGATTATAAAAACTTACAACCAAGAGAAGTAAGCCCTTTTAGGCAATAATTATGGATCCAATTAGCCATGCAGCCAGTGGCGCAATCCTTGCCCTTGCCATACCTCAAAAGCCAAGTACACGTTATTTTGTGCCTTTAGCTGCTATGGTGGCGGCGTTTCCTGATATTGACGTTGCATTTTCGCCAGCGCCAATTGATTTTTTGCTTTTGCACCGTGGCATTACTCATTCAATAGCTGCCATCCCCTTTATGTCCATTTTTCTTGCTCTCTTACTCTACCCGCTTTGGAATAAGTCCACACCAAACTCATGGTCATATTTCAAAACATTTATATTCGCCTGCGTCCTACTATTATTGCATTTATGGCTCGATATTATAACAACTTACGGAACTATGATATTTTTGCCATTTTCAGACTACAGAGTACGCTTAAACGGCATATTTATTATTGATTTATTAATGACCATACCCATGTTGTTAACAATTTTTCTAGCGAGAAAGCGAAAAAAGGTTATAATATGCGCACTTTTATGGATATTTATTTATCCATCCGCCTGTGTTGGCCTGCGTATGTGGCATGAAGCTAAAGCAACTGAACGCATTGGGGCTGAAAACATTACGAATATTGCAGTATTGCCAGATGCATTTGCACCATTATATTGGAGGCTTATATATCAAAGCAATACACCATTTGAAGCAAACGAGAGCAAAAATAATCAAAAGATACAAGCGCAATATGTAAAAGATTACACCTACCCAAACACTGCCCAAAGCGTACATCATCAAGGCCTTAGCATGCTTGGCAATCCTCGTACTGAGGTATTAACCTATCCTGCTTTAAGACCAGACATAGCCCAAAGCCTGCATGAAAAAAGCCGTAGGGCCAAAGCATTTTTAGATTTTTCGCTCATGCCCACTGAAGCCACGCGACCCATTAGCAATGGTGAAGAGTTTATTATTTATGACTTGCGCTTTGGCACAATGTTGCCTTGGGTGCAGTCCATCATGGAGCTTAGAAATGGCGGTGCTCCGCCCTTCCTATTCAAAGCTAAGCGTGAAAATGACATATGGTCAGAGGTTCGCCTAGTGCTTGGTGGCTCAAATAAAGATTCAGATTGGCAAAAACCTTTAGCACCTGAGCCAGCATCAATTTGGCAATGGTTAATTGGTACATATTAAAGAGGTTTACATGGAAAAGAATTTTTCACATATGGATAAAGACGGCAGCGTTACTATGGTTGACGTAAGCCATAAAACAGACACACAACGCATTGCCATTGTTCGCGGCTGCATTGATTTATCAGCAGAGACTTTGGCCCTTTTGCACAAAGCGGCTTTGCCTAAGGGTGATGTGCTAACAACTGCCAAGCTAGCTGGTATTATGGCAGCCAAACGCACAGCCGAGCTTATTCCTCTTTGTCATCCGCTGGCTCTTGCTTATGTTGACGTGCGCTTTATTATTAAGGATTTTGGGCTTGAGTTTGAAGCGGAGGCCAGAACAACCGGCCCAACAGGGGTTGAAATGGAAGCCCTCGTAGCTGCGCAAATGGCGGCCGCAACAGTATATGACATGTGCAAGGCTGTGCAAAAAGATATTGTCATACGTGACATTCGCTTGGTTTATAAAAGTGGCGGCAAGAGCGGCATTTTCTGCGCCCCAGACTACACTCAAGACAAAGATTAATTATGCAATTTCCAATAATTGACCCCATAGCTTTAAGCATTGGCTCTTTGGAGCTTCGCTGGTATGGCATCATGTATCTATTGGCCTTTACTACAGCTTGGGCTCTTGGTAGATATCGTGTACGCCTCTCCCAAACCAAGCCACACCCTACATATAAACCTTGGACTGCAGCAAATTTTGACGACCTGTTAACCCTTGGAATGCTTGGAGTAATTCTTGGTGGGCGCTTTGGTTTTGTATTATTTTATGACCTTCCTAATTATTTACGTGACCCATTTGAGATTTTTCGAATTTGGAATGGCGGGATGTCTTTTCATGGTGGTTTATTGGGTGTGCTTGCCGCCATGTGGTTTTACGCAAGGCGCAACCAAAGGCATTTCCTTGAAGTAATGGATTTTGTGGCCCCTTTTGTGGCCCCAGGCCTGTTCTTTGGGCGTATTGGTAACTTCATAAATGGCGAATTGTGGGGCAATGTGTCCACTGTGCCTTGGGCTGTGATTTTTCCGCATGCAGGCCCATTGCCACGTCACCCATCGCAACTCTACGAAGCTGTACTGGAAGGTATTGTATTATTTATTGTTGTATGGGTATTTTCAAGTAAACCACGCAAACTTGGGGCTGTGGCTGGATCATTTGCCCTTTGCTATGGCTTAGCAAGGTTTTTGGTTGAATTTGTACGCACACCAGATGCGCATTTGGGCTATTTAGCTCTTGGTTGGATGACCATGGGGCAAATTTTATCCATACCATTAATTGCCATAGGCTTATGGCTTCTAGCACGAAAGGAGCAAGTCATAACACCTCAAACAACCAAAAAAGCCAAGAAAAAACGTAAATAATGAGCAACACGCTATTTACACGCTGATTTTTGCAAAAGTTATTAATTTAGCAACCGCAAAATATTAAATTGGGCTAGCTCTTGAGCGTGCTATTGACAATATAAAATTTTTCTGTGATTGTTGCAAACCGTGTACGGCAAGAGTCATACACATAGGAGGTTTTATGGCCAAAGAAGGTGCCATTGAAGTTGACGGCGTAGTACAAGAAGCACTACCCAACGCCATGTTTCGTGTAGAATTAGAAAACGGACATGAAGTTTTAGCTCATATTTCTGGAAAGATGCGTAAATTTTATATTCGTATTTTACCTGGTGACAAGGTTAAGGTTGAACTATCACCCTATGACCTAACCCGTGGGCGCATTACCTACCGCATGAAATAGTCGACATAAAAACAAAACAACAATTTGAAATAAATTATTTTTACAACTAAAATAAACTAATCGACGCTGAAAAACAGTTAAAACCACTAAAATAATAATATTTTAATCAAAATAT
>CAYJCI010000059.1:0-11355 GCA_964368595.1 uncultured Desulfovibrionaceae bacterium | reverse complement strand
TTGCTGAGTTAGAAGATCAACTTACAAACAATTTGGAAAGTTTAGCGGCAAAAGCTGCGGCAAAGATTATCCGCGAGGAAATTGCGGCATTACTTTCTGATAAATAATAATTTATAAGGGGCGGGGACCAAGTGTTTTCGTTTCTTGACCCGCCCGACTAAGCCCAACGGGGGCCGAAGTCATTCCCCAATGGGCGGGGATTTTTGGAGGCATAGGTGGACAGACTGCATAAAGAAGCATTGCAAGTGGCTAAGGAGCTAGTGGCAAAATTTATTGAAACTCGCACCATTTCGCCTACCAATTTTGCAGAAACCTTCCCTGCTGTATATGACGTTGTTTTAAGCACCATTAAAAATCATGCTGAGCAACAAAACGAGGGTTCGAATAAATAGCCTAAAGTTGAATTTACTACACCATGAACAACAAACCCTCTCAAAAAAATGACCATAGCATATCCGCAATGTTTGAGCGCATTACCCCCTGGTATGATGTTTTAAACACAGTGCTTAGCCTTGGCATTGATCAAATTTGGCGTAAAAAACTAGTCAATGAAGTACGCCCCTTTCGTACCGGTCGCGTCCTTGACCTTGCGGCAGGCACTCTTAAAGTCTCCATGGCTTTGCATCGCAAATATCCAACAATTACAATCCCTGCCTTAGATTTTTGCCCAGCCATGCTAGTGCAAGGCAAAAAGAATTTAACTAAAAAAAATTCCCCTTCCATATTGCCAGTGGGAGCAGATGCCAGATGCCTACCCATACAAGATGCCAGCGTGGATGCAATTACCATGGCCTTTGGCATACGCAACATAACACCACGCAAGGAAGCATTTCAAGAAATGCTTAGAGTTTTGACCCCCGGTGGGAGGGCTTGCATTTTGGAATTTGGGTCAGGAAAGAATAAAATATGGGGTGGCTTGTATAACTTTTACTTAAAGCACATATTACCACGCATTGGAAATGTAGTTTCTGGTGATAACAATGCCTACACCTATCTTGCAAAAACCATTCATGAATTCCCAGCAGCCATAGAGCTTGAGGAAGAATTACGCCAAGCAGGATTTAATGCAGCATGGCATATTTCACTACATGGCGGCATTGTTTGCTTACATATTGCTGAAAAAGCAAGGGATTAACCCCTAACCAACCATACAATAAGCAAACCAACACCAATTCCAACAAGCCCCATGCGACGCAAATGGGACGCTGGTGAAATTGTCATAAAAAGCATAACCTTACGCATGCTCTCCGGAAATAAAGTCCACGGTAAACCTTCAATAATAAAGGCAAGCCCAAGGGCACAAAGGAATAAGTCTATATCAAAATTCATACCTCATGGTGAATTAAAATATTTTTTTTGTAAAGGCTTATTCTACTTATAAACCATTAAAACAGTACTAATTGATACTTGCCTATTTTTCAGTACAAAGTTAAGAACTGTGTATGCAAATGATTAAAGCCAGACTACATGCTGAACTACCACAAATAGAAGCGGCCCTGAATAATGCTTTAGAAGCTTTACCGCCATCGGTAAAACCTATTGCAAATCATATCTTTTCTGCAGGCGGTAAGAGATTACGCCCATTTTTAACCATACTCATGGCAAGGTTACTTGGTTACAAAAGTAATGACATTTACAAATTAGCCATATCTATGGAAATGTTGCACGCTGCCACATTATTACATGATGATGTGCTAGATGATGCCATAACCAGACGTAGCCAAGCAGCAGCCCATACTATTTTTGATGTACGCAGTACAATCTTGGCAGGGGATGCCATACTTTCTGCTGCCAATGCTTTAGTGGCAAGCTTTAATGATGCAAGGTTTTGCCAATGTTTTGCAGAGGCAACTATGCGCACAGCCGCAGGAGAAATTTTAGAAATTCAACACTTGCACAAGCTTGACCAAGAGCCCAGTGTTTATACTGAAATAATTTTGGGCAAAACCGCATGGCTTTTACGAGCAACTTGCGTACTTGGGGCTTTGAGGGCTGGCGCAAGTGAAGATATTTTAGAACAAGTCGCCATATATGGGCAAGAGCTTGGCATGGCTTTCCAAATGGTTGATGATGCGCTTGATTTTGCACCAGAGGCCATAACAGGCAAACCCACTGGCGGAGATATTTGCGAAGGTAAGCTCACCCCACCTGTACAAATGTATCGTGAAAGCCTAAACGCTTCTGAAAGAGATGCTTTTGATAAAGCCTTTGTGGCTGGCAGCTTTAGCAAACAAGATGCCGAACGCATGGGGGCAGAAATTTGCAAGCTTGGTTTTGATGTAAAAACAAGAGATATGGCCAAGGATGCTATAAACAAAGCCCTACAAGCCTTAACATTTTTACCAACAGGGTCAGAGCTTGATATTTTACGAGAAATGACAGATTACGTCATTTTGCGCGAGAAATAAAATTAACAACAATATAGCTTAAATTAATGATTAAAGGCAATTTGCCTTACAAATATAAAAATAATCTTAAGAAGGCAGTGAAAATTACCTTACTTAAGACAAGCCAAAATTCAAAATAAAAATGGAGTATGACATGTTATATCGCATAGAAGTTGGATTGCATGCACATATTGATGATACCGTAGGCAAAAAAACTGCCGCTCACATTGCCAAGGCTTTAAACATTGTTTTAGATGCTGTGCATCAAGTGAAGGTTTTCACTGTGGATGGTTTGAGCCTTGATGAGGTGCAACGTTTAGTTCAAGAAGCCATTTGGCATGACCCTGTCATGCAAGTGGCATCGCTTGAGCCATTGCCACTTAATGCATCAAAGCCAGAGGATTTTGTGCTTGAAGTGGGCTTTCGCCCTGGTGTGACTGACAATGAGGCACGCACAGCAAGAGATACCGCAGCAATGGTTTTAAAGCGTGATCGCGCAGATATAAATGTCTATACATCAACGCAATACAGGCTTATTGGCACTGACCTTGATTTAGAGCGTGTGGAGTTCATTGCCTGCAATCTATTGTGTAATGAGCTTATCCAGCGCTATAGAGTAAAAACTAAAGCTGAATGGCAAAGCGGCTCTTGCTTTGAAGCACAAGCTGCTCAAGTTACTGGCAGTGCAAGTGATGATGTAAATATTTTTGAACTATCAAAGATGGATGATGCGGCTATGATGCAAGTTAGCCGTGACAATACCCTTGCCTTAAACCTTGAAGAAATGCAGACAATTCGAGCATATTTTCAAAATGCAGACGTAAAAGCAGAAAGAGCAAAACTTGGCTTACCAGCAGACCCTACCGATGCCGAGCTTGAAGTGCTTGCGCAAACATGGTCTGAACATTGTAAGCATAAGATTTTTGCCTCTAATATTAATTATATTAATAATGAAACTGGTAGCCGTGAGCAAGTGGACAACGTTTATAAAACTTGCATTCGCGATGTTACAGCAACCATTCGTGAGCGCCTTGGTGAAAATGATTTTTGCAAATCAGTATTTAAGGACAATGCTGGCGTAATTTCCTTCATTGGTGCTTATGATGCCTGCATCAAGGTTGAAACTCACAACAGCCCCTCAGCCCTTGACCCATATGGCGGAGCATTGACTGGTATTGTGGGGGTAAATCGTGACCCAATGGGTACTGGCATGGGTGCTGAACTTGTTTGCAACACCGATGTATTTTGCTTTGCATCACCCTTCCATGATGAAGAATTACCACCTAGATTATTACACCCTCGCCGCGTGCTTGAGGGCGTGCGTGAAGGTGTTGAACATGGCGGCAATAAATCTGGCGTACCCACCATTAACGGATCCTTGGTTTTTGATGAGCGTTTCTTGGGCAAGCCATTAGTTTATTGTGGCACTGTGGGCATTATCCCCACAGAAGTCGCTGGCAAGCCTGGCCATGAAAAGCAAGCCAAAGTTGGCGACCATATTGTTATGGTTGGCGGACGCATTGGTAAAGACGGCATACATGGTGCAACTTTTTCATCAGAAGAACTACACGAAGGTTCACCAGCAACAGCTGTTCAAATTGGCGACCCCATTACCCAGCGCAAAATGTATGATTGCATAATGCGCGCCCGTGACCTTGGTTTGTATAATGCGCTTACCGATAATGGCGCTGGCGGCTTATCTTCATCCGTAGGTGAAATGGCCGAAGATACAGGCGGTTGCATACTTGACCTTGCTAAAGCCCCATTAAAATATGACGGCTTGCAACCTTGGGAAATTCTAATTTCTGAAGCCCAAGAGCGCATGACCCTGGCTGTCCCAACAGAAAATTTACAAGCATTTCTTGATTTAGCGAGTGATATGGACGTTGAAGCCACAGCCCTTGGGCAATATACGGACTCTGGCTATTTCCATATTACTTATAATGATAAAGTAGTTGCCCACCTTGAAATGTCTTTCATGCATGAGGGTGTGCCGCAATTGCAATTGGAAGCCAAATGGCAAGCTCCAGAACACGAAGATAGCATTGTTGAAGTGGCAGATACTGACACTGGTGGCTTATTAAAGGCCTTGCTTGGGCGCTTAAATATCTGCTCAAAAGAATATATAATCCGCCAGTATGATCATGAAGTTCGTGGTGGCAGTGCTGTTAAGCCCTTGGTGGGTGTCATGCGTGACGGCCCGTCAGATGCTGGAGTTATCCGCCCAGTCCTTGAGTCCGATGCAGGATTAGTAGTTGCACATGGTATTTGCCCCAAATTTAGCGATTATGACACATACTGGATGATGGCAAACGCCATGGATGAAGCCATTCGTAATGCTGTTGCAGTTGGTGCAAATCCTAACTTTATGGCTAGCTTAGACAATTTTTGCTGGTGTGACCCAGTTCAATCAGAAAAAACCCCCGATGGGCATTATAAGCTTGCTCAACTAGTGCGCGCTTGTAAGGCATTGGCTCACTTCTCCTTAGCTTATGGCATTCCATGTGTTTCTGGTAAAGACTCCATGAAAAATGACTACACAGGCGGTGGGGAGAAAATTTCCATCCCACCAACAGTTTTATTCACCGTGCTTGGGGTTATTGAAAGTGTGCTTCGCACCCAAACTTCAGACTTCAAAAAAGCTGGCGAGCGCATATTTATTCTTGGTGGCACAGGCCGAGAAATGGCAGGCTCAGAAGTTGCGGATGAACTTAAATTAAAATGCAATACAGTGCCTACTGTTGACGTAATGACCGCAAAAGCACGTTATGAGCGTTTGCATAGGGCCATCTACGACCGTGTGGTTTCAGCTTGCCATGATTTATCTGACGGTGGCCTTGGTGTGGCCTTGGCTGAAATGTGCATTGGCGGCCGCCTTGGCGCAAGCATTAACCTTGACGCAGTGCCCACCTTAGGCGACTTAACCAAGACTGAATTATTATTTAGTGAAAGTGCAAGCCGCCTCTTAGTCAGTGTACCGGAAACAAAGGTCAGCACTTTTAGAGGTTACATGCGCGGCACTATCTTTGCTGAAATTGGCAAAGTAACTGATGATGGCATACTTACCATTCAAAGTGGTGAAAGCATGCTTTGCCAAGAAAATGTTGAAGATTTAACCAAGGCATTTAAGCGCACTCTTGATTGGTAATTTAAGTATTTTTTGCTTATTTTTATGAGCCCCTCTTCATAAGAGGGGCTCATGCATATAACACCCCCCTTTAAGCAAGCAAAAATATTTAAAATCAAGGGTTAAGTAAAAAAAAGTTTAAAAAAAATTTCCTACCTAACCAACTGTAATTATATTCTATTATTGCAAATAATATTTTTTTTACACCCTTTGTCAATATTTTTTTCCACTTTATTATTGACATCTCTAATAAAAAAGTGTTTTCTCTCTTTTGAGGGCCGCGTTATGGCAGGTAGCTGTTTGCCAGCTTTTGTCGCGGATTTATTGCAATTCTTTGAGAGGTTTTTCATGTCTAAGTCCATTTATGTAGGTAATCTTCCTTGGTCCGCAAACGAGGAGCAAGTTCAGGAGCTTTTTGCTGAGTTTGGCACAGTGCTTTCCGTAAAACTTATTAGCGATCGTGATACAGGCCGAGCCCGTGGCTTCGGTTTTGTTGAAATGGAAGACGCTGATGCTGGAGCAGCTGTAGAGGCACTTGATAACGCTTCCTTTGGCGGCCGTACCTTACGCGTCAATGAAGCCAAACCACGTGCCCCACGCCCAGCCCGTTATTAAACCGGTCTAAAGCGCACCTAATGCCCCGGGAAACCGGGGCTTTTTTAGTTACTCAGGTAATAAAAAAATCCTAATATTTTTTGAGGAGTTTTTAACAATGCTTGATCCAAAACAATGCATTTTATATAGCGGTGGTGCTGCCGGTACCGAGAATTTTTTTGGCACATTGGCCGAAGAATGGGGCATTGAAGAAGTAAATTACAGCTTTGAAGGCCACCAATCACAACGCACTCGTGGTATTCGCGTTCTTACCAATGAAGAATTGGCACTTAAAGACGTTAGCCTTACCTATGTTTCTAAGC
The DNA here is from genome assembly GCA_964368595.1 of uncultured Desulfovibrionaceae bacterium. Taxonomy (GTDB): domain Bacteria; phylum Desulfobacterota; class Desulfovibrionia; order Desulfovibrionales; family Desulfovibrionaceae; genus CAYJAD01. The sequence continues at coordinate 4,924 of CAYJCI010000059.1, read as the reverse complement.
TCATGAGCCGCGAATATACTCGTGCACCACTTTTCCGCAAAGTGTTACAATCCATCTGTTGGCAAATTAGTAGCGGTGGTGAAATCATCGTTATTGGCGCCATCCAGCCTGACAATACCGTTAAAGGTGGTACTGGTTGGGGTGCTGAATTTGCTAAAATTTGTAACAAGCCACTTCTTGTGTTTGACCAATCTAAAAATGATTGGTTCACTTGGGAAAAGGACGCTTGGCATGTAGTAAAAGAGCCTCGTATTGAACGTTCAACTTTCACAGCTACTGGCACACGTTTTCTTGAAGACTCAGGCCGTGCAGCCATTAAAGCACTTTTTGAGCGCTCATTTAAAAAATAGTCTACCTTTTTGTGGGGGGAGTCTTGCACTCTCCCCACATTGTTTAAAATAATTATGCCCACCGCCCCCCAATTAGCAAAACGTCCAGTCTTAGGCCTTTGGTCCGCACTTTTATCATACGTCATATGGGGTGGGTTGATTTTTTATTGGAAACCCCTTGATAATGTCCCTGCCATGGATACCGTTGCCCACCGAATTTTTTGGTCAATGGTAACTCTTTTTCCCATAACGCTAATCATGCATTCATGGGATGAAATCCGCACAGCCCTTAAAGACAAAAAAACCATGCTCAGCATCTTAGTTGCAGCCTCGGTGCTTTCTATCAATTGGCTTTTATATATTTGGGCAGTGACACATGAAAGAGTGGTTGAAGCAAGCCTTGGGTATTTTATAAATCCCTTAGTTTCTGTATTGATTGGGCGTATTTTCCTTGGCGAAAAAATGACCAGACTACAAATTTTTGCCATTTGCATTGCCTTTATTGGTGTGGCTTATGGCGTATGGGTGTATGGGCAAATCCCCTTGGTTGGGCTTTGTTTAGCCTTCACCTTTGCCACCTACGGCTATTGCTGTAAAACCGTTTCTGTGGGTGGCATTTCTGGTTTATTTTTAGAAACACTTTGGCTTGCACCTGTGGCCTTTGGCTTTATTATCTGGCAGGAGTTTAACTCCGTTAATTCATTTTTTAATTACGATATGAATACCCAATTACTACTCATGGGTACTGGCATTGTAACCACAACACCACTCTTGCTTTTTGCCTTCGCTAGCCATAATATTTCTTTAGCAAGCCTTGGGCTATTGCAATATATTGCTCCCACCATTAAACTCTTGGTAGGCATTTTCATCTTTGGTGAGGCCATAAGCGATTCACAAAGAGTTACGCTTATTTGTGTTTGGACGGCCCTTGTCATTTATTCATGGTGCAGTATTAGGCAATGGAAAGCCCTACCGCATGAAAAATCTTAACGGAAAAAATATGTCATATAATTTTAGTGAAAAAGAAAAAGCCATCTTAAGCATTGTTCAAGAAAATCTACCCGATACAGCAACACCATATGCAGACATTGCACAAAGCGTTGGCTGCACAGAAGACCAAGTAATCAACTTACTAAAACGCCTTGTAAATGATGGCGCTATTCGCCGCTTTGGTGCAAGCATTAAGCATCAAAAAACTGGCTGGAATAGCAATGCCATGGTGGCTTGGATTGCCTCAGAGCATGAAGTTGAAGCCTGTGGGCGTAAAGCCGCATCACATAATAATATTTCACATTGTTACTATCGTCCATCCTCCGCCTCTGACTGGCCATATACTCTCTACACCATGATTCACGGGCGAAGTGATGATGAATGCAAGCAAGTTATTGCTGAGGTGCAGACACTTACAGGCCTTAAAGATTATGCCGTGCTTGATAGCATAAAAGAACTTAAAAAAACTTCCATGAAATATTTTTAACATTGCAATACCGAGGACAAGATGCAAGAAACATATTCTAAACAACTGTTTGAAAAGGCCCAAGAACTCATCCCTGGTGGCGTAAATAGCCCAGTGCGCGCATGTAAAAATGTGGATAGTATTCCGCTATTTATCAAATCTGCCAAGGGTTGCGAAATTATCGACGCTGACAACAACACCTATATTGACTATGTGCTTTCTTGGGGCCCCATGATTTTAGGCCATGCTCACCCAGACGTTACCGCAGCCGTTGCCGCTGCTGCTGAGCGTGGCACAAGCTATGGTGCACCTTGTGAAGATGAAATCAAACTTGCAAGCGAAGTTATAAATGCCCTGCCCTCAGTAGAAATGGTGCGCATGGTAAACTCCGGAACAGAGGCCACCATGAGCGCCCTGCGCCTTGCCCGTGCTGTCACAAAAAAAGATAAAGTATTAAAATTTATTGGTTGCTACCATGGTCACGCTGATGCTTTTTTAGCAGCTGCAGGCTCTGGCATGGCAACCCTATCCATACCTGGCACACCTGGTGTACCAAGCACTGTGGTAGCAGACACTCTACTTGCACCATATAATGACCTTGAAGCTGTAAAAGAAATTTTTGCTAAAGAAGGCTCAAATATGGCGGCTGTGATCGTTGAGCCTTGCGCCGCCAACATGGGCCTAGTACCACCAAAACCTAATTTTCTTGAAACCCTACGCGAGCTATGCACAGCCCACGGCGCACTTTTAATTTTTGATGAAGTTATCACAGGCTTTCGCCTAGCCTATGGTGGAGCACAAAGCTATTTTGGTATTGATCCTGACCTCACCACCCTTGGTAAAATTATTGGCGGTGGCCTACCTGTAGGTGCATATGGCGGTAAACGTGAATATATGCAACGTGTTGCCCCAAGTGGTGATGTTTATCAAGCAGGCACGCTTTCAGGTAACCCACTAGCCATGGCGGCTGGACTTGCCACCTTAAACATCTTAAAAAATAGTGACTATTCAGCCCTTGAAGCTCGCACCAAGGCTTTTGCTAAAAAAATGGAAGATATCTTGCGTGAAAAGGGCCTTCAAGTAAACGTGCCCGCCCTTGGGCCCATGTTTTGCCCATTCTTTAGCGCACATGAAGTATGCAATTTTGACGATGTTAAAAATACTGATATTGCCATGTTCACTAAATTTTACAAAGCATTAAGAAATGAAGGTATCTACATTGCCCCAGCTTCTTTTGAAGCCGCGATGATGAGCTTTGTACATACTGATGAACATTTTGAAAAAACCCTTGATGCTGTGCGTAGAATTAGCTTATAGGGCCAATAATATTTTTGAAATATAAATATAAGTATTATGCAAAAAAACCCTAATATTGCCTGTTATGTGCTGAGCCCTCAGGGGCTTAAGCTTGCTAAGCAGTTAAAGTCGCCTGTGCATATATTTGTACATGAAGGCCTAGGGGAGCATGATGAGCAAGAGTTTTCAAGCTTGCCTCTGCTTATTGCTAGCACTTTTCATGAATATGAAGCCCATATTTTCATTTGTGCAACTGGTATAGCAGTGCGCTCCATTGCTCCGCATATTGTACACAAAGGCCTTGACCCTGCCGTTGTAGCCTGCGACGAGCAGGGTAATTTTGTCATTTCGCTACTTTCTGGGCATTGGGGTGGTGGTAATGCACTTGCCGCAAAGCTTGCCAGTGAGCTTGGGCCACAAAGTAAGGCTGTAATTACTACTGCTACTGATGTTAACAATCTGCCAGCTGTGGATATGCTAGCCAAGGAGCAAGGTTGCATTATTTTAGATTGGGACAAAATTAAGTACATTAATTCTGCCATTTTGAAAAAAGAAGCTGTGCAACTTTATGACCCTTTGGGCATATTTAGTATGCACAAAGAGCTTTTTGACGACATAAGCATTTACAATGACTTAACTAAACTTAAACCAAACGCCCCTGCTGTCTGCATTGATTGGCGCAAAATACCTGAGCATCCTCAGCTTTTACGCCTTGCAATGCCTTGCCTTTGTGTGGGCATTGGTTGCAAAAAAGGCACAAGTAAAGAAGATATACAAAAGGCCTTAGAGCAATGCCTAAAGGATGCGAATTTAGAGCCAAAGGCTGTCTCTTGCCTAGCCTCAGTGGATATTAAAGCCCAAGAAGAAGGCTTAATTAAAACTGCAGAGCAACTCAACCTCCCTTTACAGTTTTTCAGCGCGCATGAGTTGGCCGATGCCCCAAACATTAGCCCCTCAGCCATGGCAGCCCAACTTTTTGGAGTTGATGACATTAGCGTTAGTGAAGGTTCTGCCTTGCTGGCGGCTGGTGGAGATAATGCAAGCTTGCTTGTTCCAAAGGTTAAAATTGATGGGCATATAACCATTGCCATTGCCATTTCAGAACACTTCATCCCTAAAAATGCGGAAATTTTATGACATTTGCCCCCTTGCATATAATTGGTCTTGGCCCTGGTGATAAAAGTTTATTAAATAGCGCGGCAGTTGATGCATTGCATGATAGTGAAGTAATAGTAGGCTATGGCCTTTATGTGGACATGGTTCCACCAGCCTTACGAGAAGGTAAAGAAATTATCATCACAGGCATGAGGCATGAAAAAGAGCGCTGCCTTGCCGCCATTGAAAGCGTCAAATCTGGTAAGCGCACCTCCATTGTATGCTCTGGGGATGCAGGAATTTATGGAATGAGTGGGCTTGTGCTTGAATTGGCAGATCAAGAGCAAGTGCTTGAGCAAATGAAAGTTGACGTTATACCTGGGGTTCCTGCCCTATGTGGTGCAGCGGCCCTGCTTGGTGCGCCCTTGATGCATGATTTTGCCTGCATTAGCCTAAGTGACCTACTCACCCCTTGGGATAGCATCACCAAAAGGCTTCATGCTGCCCTCTCTGCTGATTTTGTGCTGGTAATATATAACCCACGCTCCAAGGGCAGGCCAGAACATCTAAACACTGCCCTTGAAATTGCCAAAAAGTACTGCAAGCCAGACACTCCACTTGGCATAGTTCGCAACGCTTATAGAGAAAACCAAAACATTGCCATACATAAATTAAGTAACTTTGACCCCAATGATGCTGACATGCTCTCCATAATCATAATTGGTAACAGCAATACTAAGCAGTTGGG
>CAYJCI010000058.1:0-11395 GCA_964368595.1 uncultured Desulfovibrionaceae bacterium | reverse complement strand
ACCTCTGCTGGGCGCACAAAAGCACAAATATTATCCACATGTTCATTGGTTTCATCATTATGAATACCGCGTGGTAGCCAAATGATTTTTTCTGCCCCTAAATAAGTGCACAATTTTGCCTCAATTTCTTGGCGTGATAAGTCAGGGTTTCTTCCAGCGGAGAGTAAGCAACTTTCTGTCACCAATATGGTCCCTTCGCCATCGCTATGAATTGCACCACCTTCTAACACAAAGGGGTGGGCATTATAGCAATCATCCCCAAGAGTTGCGCAAAAAGATTTGGCTACAGCATTATCTTTTTCCCATGAACTGTATAAGCCATCTACATCACCACCCCAAGCATTAAAAGCCCAATCTACCCCACGTCTTTGCCCCTTGCCATCAATGACAAAGGTAGGCCCAACATCGCGCGCCCAAGCATCATCACTTTCTAAGTGCACTAATTCAATGTTTTTTTCTTGCCTCAATAATTCTTTGGCGCAAGGCATATCCTCTTGCTCCACAAGCATATAAACTTTTTCAGAAAGCGCTATACCTTTAGCTACTTGGCTAAAGGCTTGTTGCCCTGCCTTAGCACCATGTGGCCAAGATCCTAAACGACAAGGCCAAATCATTAGGCAACCTTCATGAGGGCCAAATTCCGCAGGCATGTAAAAGCCATCAGCTTTTGGTGTGGTAAGTTTTGTCATATTTTTATATTTTTAATGTGGCTAATGGTTCAATAATTTCTATGAAAGCCTGTGCTTAAAATCTTCATAACCAAAGGATTTTACAAGATAGCACTCACCCTGTTCATCCATACGCATGATATTTGGCAAGCCAATGCCGTTAAATGTATTATTTTTAACCATAGAATAAATGGCCATATCCTCAAAAATAAGTCTATCTCCAATATTTTTTGGAGAATCAAAACTATAATCTCCAATAATATCACCTGCTAAACAGGTATGTGAGGATAATCTGTAGGTATGTGCCTTCTCTCCAGCAAGGCCAGAATCTTTCAAAGGGGGACGATAAGGCATTTCAAGCACATCAGGCATATGGCATGCAGCCGAAGCATCTAAAATAAGAGTTGTGATGCCACTATTTTCAACAATATCTAGCACTTCACACACAAGATAGCCTGCATTAAGAGCAATTGCTTCACCTGGCTCTAGATACACTTGCACCCCATATGTATTTTGCACTCGCGCTACAATGCTTTCTAGCAAGGCAATGTCATAATCTGCGCGCGTAATGTGATGCCCACCGCCCATATTTAGCCAACGCATTTTATGTAAAATATCGCCAAATTGTTCTTCCACAGCTTGTACAGTTGTGGCTAAATCATGGGAATTTTGTTCGCAAAGAGTATGAAAATGTAAACCTTCAAGCATTGCTCCGCCACTGCCAGCAATGCATTTTTCATCAAAATTTTCACGAGTTACACCAAGGCGGCTGCCTGCTGCGCAGGGGTCATAAATGGCATTTTCACCTTGGGTTGAGTGCTGAGGATTGATGCGCAAGCCAATGCTTAAACCTGTGCAGCGATGCCTAAATTTTTCTAGCTGTCGTAATGAATTAAATACAATGTGCTGACAAATATTTACAATGGAATCAAAATCTTCATCCTTATAAGCAGGGGAAAAAATATGTGTTTCCCCGCCCATTTCTTCATGCCCAAGGCGAGCTTCGTACAAGCCGCTTGCTGTGGTGCCCACTAAATATTTACCTATGGTTTTATAACATGAAAACATGGAAAAGGCTTTTTGCGCCAACAAAATCTTACAACCTGTGCGCTCTTGCACCCCTTGTAAAATTTCAAGGTTATTTTTAAGCTTTTTTTCGTCCAGCACATAGCTAGGAGTAGGTATTGTATTTATATTCATAATTTTTTTGGGTAGATAATAAAAGATGGGTGCTATAATCACGCCCCCACCTAGCAAAACAGTAAATTACTCTACAGTATCAGGATTTTCCACTACAACCCAAGGCAAGCCCCAAGTATTAAGGGCATCCATAAATGGATCAGGATCTAGCTCTTCAAGATTAAAAACCCCAGGTTTTTTATAAGCACCATTAACCACCAACATGGCGCCAATCATAGCTGGAACACCAGTTGTATAGGATATGGCTTGGCTGCCAACCTCTTTATAGCACTCTTGATGGTCACATACATTATAAATATAGATGGTCTTTTCCTTCCCATCTTTAAGGCCTGTAAAAATGCAGCCTATATTTGTTTTGCCGTGAGTGCGTGGGCCAAGGGAGGCTGGGTCTGGCAAAAGAGCCTTTAAGAATTGAATGGGAACTATATTTTGCCCCTGAAATTCCATGGGCTCTGTAGAAAGCATACCGACATTTTCAAGGCATTTCATATGCATAAGATAGCTTGGCCCAAAGGTCATGAAAAAGCGAATACGCTTTACACCTGGAATATGCTTAGCTAGGGATTCAATTTCTTCGTGGTGCAAAAGGTACATATCCTTCATGCCCACTTCAGGGAAATTATATTCACGCTTAATGCTCATGGCCTCAACTTCAACCCATTTTCCATTTTCCCAATAAGAACCAGGAGCAGAAACCTCACGTAAATTAATCTCTGGATTAAAGTTTGTAGCAAAGGGATAACCGTGATCACCACCATTACAATCTAAAATATCAATGGTGTGAATTTCATCAAAATAATGTTTTAAGGCATAGGCGCTAAATACTGAGGTAACGCCAGGGTCAAAACCAGAGCCTAATAATGCAGTTAGCCCAGCGTTTTTGAATTTATCTTGATACGCCCACTGCCATGAATAATCAAAATACGCGGTAAAACCCAAATCTTTGCAACGCTTTTCATAAATGGCGCGCCACTCAGGATTATTAGTATCTTCGCATTCATAATTTGCTGTGTCGATATAATGCACGCCAGCATTAAGACAAGCATCCATAATGGTTAAATCTTGGTATGGCAAAGCTAAATTAAGCACTGCATCGGGGTTATATTCTTTAATAAGTGCGGTTAAAGCCGGAACATCCTCTGCATCAATTTGAGCAGTTGTAATGCGTGTTGTGGTTTTACCTTCAAGCTCTTTTTTAATAGCATCACACTTACTAACTGTACGGCTTGCAATACAAATATCACTAAACACTGCACTATTTTGGCAGCATTTGTGAATGGCTACGCCTGCTACACCGCCACAACCCACGATGAGTAATTTTGCCATTTTCATCTCCTCTTATATCTTGCTTTTAAATTTTGATTTTTATTTGTTTTATAAAATATATTTAGTAATTACACTGCATAAAACAAAGCATCCAGACCTACTTTCTTTCAGCGCTCTCTGCCTCAATTAACAAATCTTCCACATATTTTGGCAACATGAATGCGCCATGATGTAGATTGGTTGTATAATACCAAGTTGTTAACTTTCTTTCATTCCAACGCTTTGCATCAAAGTGATGTAAAGGGTGATATTTTTTGGAAGCAAAGCCAAACATCCAATAGCCTGCTGGGCAAGTTGGTATATGCGCTTGATAAACACGACTAATGGGAAAGCTTTGATATACTTTACGATGCATGGCCCTAAAGGCTGTTTCGCCTTCATCGAAAAAGGGGCTGCCGTGTTGGTACACCATGATTCCATCATCGCGTAAGGCTCTAAAGCAGCTACCGTAAAATTCTTTAGTAAAAAGGCCTTCAGTATGGCCAAAAGGGTCGGTAGAATCGTTGATAATAATATCATATTCTGCTTGCCTACGACGCAAAAAGCGTAGGCCATCTCTCTGAATTAAGTTTACATGCGGGTCATCAAAGCATTTGCCTGTTTCGGGAAAAAACTCACGGCAAGCTTCTACCAAGGTGGCATCAGGCTCCACTACGTCAATATGTTCAATTTCAGGATATTGCGTAAAAGCAGCCGCAACGCCACCATCACCGCCACCAATGATGAGTACATTTTTTACATTTGGATGCACTGCCATAGGCACATGCACAACCATTTCATTATAAATAAATTCATCTGATTGCGAAAAAATCACATCACCATCAAGAACAAGTAAACGCCCGTATTCAGAAGATTCAAAAATTTCAATCTTTTGATATTCACTTTCCATGGAATATAATTGCTTTGTAACACGAACACTTATCTGCCCATTGGCTGCATGAATCCACATATCCATATAAAAAATCCTCACACAAAAATATAATTATGTTTTAATAACTTGTAGATAATTTACCATGGGATCTTTGGCCCCTTGTAGGGAGCATCCCTTTTCTCGTGCAAAGAGAATATGGTCAATAATTTTTTGGCTGACCAATTCTCCAGGTGCTAAAATTGGTATACCCGGAGGATAACACATTACAAATTCTGCAGAAACTCGCCCTGCTGTATGCTCTATGGGCAATGTTTCTTTTTCAGCATAGAAAGGTTTTTGTGGCGAATAGATAACCTCTGGAATAACAAAATCAGTAAAATTTTGACCGCCACTTTGCTTGGCGTGCAAACGCTTAATATCTTCTAGAGCACCAACTAGCCTTTCAATGTCTTGCATGCGATCGCCAATGGAAATATAAGCCATAATATTGCCAATATCACCAAATTCTATTTGAATATCATACTCATCGCGCAAAAGGTCATAGACTTCAATACCAGCAAGGCCAATATCTTGTGTATATACACATAACTTAGTTACGTCATAATCATAAACACTTACGCCATCTATCAAGTCACGACCATAGGCATAAAAACCACCTATGCTGTTGATTTCTTCCCTAGCATATTCTGCCATGCGTACAACTTTTGCAAAAGACTCCTTGCCTCGCAATGCCAAATTGCGGCGCGATATGTCAAGGCTTGAAAGCAATAAATAAGACGCACTGGTAGTTTGTGTTAAGTTAATAATTGTGCGCACATAGTTTGGGTCTATTTTATCACTTAAAAGCAAAATGGAGCTTTGGGTTAAGCTGCCACCTGACTTGTGCATAGAAGCAGCCACCATATCTGCACCAGCTTTAATACCAGAAATGGATAAATTTTCTGCAAATGATAGATGCGTGCCGTGGGCTTCATCCACGAGCATTTTCATGCCATGAGCATGGGCAAGCTTGGTTATGGATTCAATATCAGAACAAATACCATAATAAGTAGGGTGATTTACAAAAATAGCCACAGCATCAGGATTAGCCAAAACTGTTGCCTGAACATCTTCATAGCGCATGCCAAGGGCTATGCCAATTCGGTCATGGATAAGGGTGTTTACATATACAGGAATAGCCCCACACAAAATAAGGGCATTAAGGACAGATTTATGCACGTTGCGCGGCAGGATAATTTTATCCCCAGCTTTACATACAGATAAAATCATACTCTGCACAGAGCTTGTAGTACCACCCACCATGAAAAAAGCATATGCCGCGCCAAAGGCATCAGCGGCAAGCTCTTCTGCCTCACGAATAACAGAAACAGGATTGCACAAATTATCCAGTGGCTTCATGGAATTAACGTCAATCTTAACGCATTTTTCGCCAAGCAAGTCTACAAGCTCAGGGTTTCCACGGCCACGCTTATGCCCAGGTACATCAAAGGGGACTACGCGTCTTCTACGAAATTCCTCTAACGCTTCGTATAGAGGAGCGCTTTTTTGGCGCACTATATCCATGACAACTCCCGTAAATACAGTGCATGTTTTATAAAAAAACTAGCATATTAGGTGAATATTTATTATAGCAAAAGTGCGATTTCATTTACCATTTGCTTGTTTTCTTGTCAAGAAATGTATCTAAACGACAAAATTGTTTTAAGTATTTATTATAATTTAATATAAAAGTTTTATCATTTTCTTGCCATAAAAACATTAAAAAACAAAGAAAAAACTTACTTCAAATGCAAATGTATTGTAGTTGTATGTCACCTACTACCAACATTGATTACTAGCTTCATATTTTTAGTTAGCTACAGATTACTAAAGTACTATGTTGTTAGATATGGGTAGGATTGATGCTTTTAGCATCCTTAATACACCTTAGATTTGTTTAGAGCTTGATGTCCCTTTTAGGGCTGCATCTAAAAAAGTGAACGGCACTTTTTCTAATCAAATCTGGCGAAGAATCCGTTTCGTTTTTCGACCGTTCGCAGGTTTAATCTCAATCCAGCGACCTCTTTAATTCCACTAATACGCTTAGCTATTGGCTAAACGTAGTGCTTGGCCTCATGTATTTAATTTTATACATGCAGCACAAAGCACAGGGTGATGCATTTGCATTATCTAAGTGTTAGGGGTTTGCTGGATATCATTATCCATCCTTGAACATAACCCCACATCACCCTCAGTGTCATATTGATAGGTAAAGTTTTTCTCATTACCTCATTTAGAATAATATGAAACCACAAAAGGATTCGCCATGTCTGACATTCTAGTACAAAAACCACAAGCAGGCCAAGTTGTAACCCTCGCACCACAAGCAGAAGATAGACTAGTTCTTGAATTTAACACAAATGATGCTTTACTTACACGTGCAGAAGATAATCTTATATTCTCTTTTGACGATGGTTCACGCATTGAAATGCAAGATTTCTATGTGGCTTACACTTCCGAAAATATGCCAACCTTCATTATTGATAATGCCGTAGTAGACGGACAATCTTTCTTTGCGGCACTTGGTGAAGAGCTTATGCCTGCGGCTGGTAACCAAAGCAGCCCTCAAGGTAGCGGAACTGGTGTTGGCTTAGAAGGTGGCTCTTTATTAGCTGGTGTTGATCGCCTTGGCCGCACTGATCAAGAGCGCACATCCAGTGAGCAAGATAATGATAACCTAGCCCCAACCCAAAGCAATCCTGAGGGCCTTGAGGATGATGGTAGCAATGATGACACAGGCTCTAGCGCCCCCGCTCCTGATACCACATTTGGCGATGGCACTGAAAATTTAAGCGGTGCTGTTATAAGTGCAGATTATGCTAGAGTAGCTGGCAAAGAAATTAATACTATTGAGCTTCCTGCTGGGACAACTTTTGCAGGTGGTGCTACATCATTTGTAGTAAACACAGAAGATGGTCGTGCAATAGGTACTTTTGAAATTGTTGGTGATAAGCTTATCTTTACCCAAGATGCAGCCTTTGATCATACTGGCCTTGCAAGCGATTTTACAGGTAAAGTACAATTACCACTTGTTGATACCGATGGTAATACAGGCACAGCTAACGTTGATATAACAATTATGGACTCTGCCCCTGACCTTAAGGGTTCTACCCAAGGCGTTAGTGTGTCAGACCTTTCTGCTACAGTTTCTGGGCATTTCACTTATTCTAAGGGTGATGACGTAGATAATTTAATAATTTCTGGTATCACTGTTGGCGATAAGACAATACCACTTACAGATGATTCCATGTCTCTTAGTGAAGATGGAAAAACCTTGACTGCATACGATGCTAGCAAGAATGAACTCTTTACACTTGAATTAACCGATAATAATGATGGCACTGCCACATGGGAACTAAGCCGAAACGGCAAATTTTATGATGACGTAAGCTTTGAAGCTTCCATGATTGACCAAGATGGTGATAAAAGCAGCACTAGCCTTAACATAATAAATGCTTGGGGCGACATGAACTATTATCATCAGCACAGCAGTAATGAATATCAGATTAATGATAATGAAAAAATGGCAAAAAATCCTGACGAAGATTATATAGTAATTGCTAATAATGTGGGTGCTAATCACTGGGACTCAAAAATAACAACACAAAATGGTGATGATGTTGTTAGCATTGATGGAAAGATTCTGCTTGGTTCTAGTGGAAAGTTAAATGGCCCTACAGGAAACAGAATCAGCGCTACAATTGATACTAATGCTGGTAATGATTTCTTAGATGTTAATGGTGGTGGTGCGGGCGCCATTCCTGCGGACGCTGCAATCGAAAATCGTTATAATAGTTCACATCATGATCCGGTGTATAATGGAATTAGAGCCCTTATGGATATCAAGATGGGCGCAGGAAGTGATATCGTAGATGTTGAAGCTGCTTCAAACAATATAGTGCTGAGTACAACTGATACTTTTCAAAAAAAATTAATCGTTGACAGTCAGTACATTACTCGCATTGATGGCGGTGAGGATAATGACTCTATTAACTTAACTGGCCAGCATGCAATAGTTGTAAATGCTACTCACAATACCAATTTCGCCACCAATATTATTGAAGGTGGCACTGGTAGTGACGCAATATCCATCACTGGTAGCATTATAGCCACTGGAGAAGGTCAGGCAAGAAATATCATCAATGGCGACAGTGGTGAAATAAACGGTTATAACGACTATACTGCCCATAAAGATACTGCTGAAAATCATGATATCCTAGGCTTAACCAATACCGTTGACGGGAATAATATAAACTTTGCCGCTAGTAATGATGGCGAAACACTTCACATGGTACTTCCAGGACAAACCGGCAACAATGTAAAAGCTGAAATTAGTAATATTGAAGAATTTCGCTTTGGTTGGGAGCATGATGGTAAGGACTGGACAATTGCCACCGATGAAACCGACGATTACAATATTAACTTTGCCAATGTAGGCAGTAACTATAAAGGCTCTGACCTAACCATTAGAACTGCCGATGGCGACGATACTATCACGGGCTCAAGCAATGATGATATTATCTTCGGTGGTGGCGGTAATGACGTGTTAAAAGGCGGCATTGGTAATGACGTGTTAAACGGTGGCGCTGGTGATGACCTTATGATTGACAATGTCTTTAACGATGTTGACGGCGGCGAAGGCATGGACGTTCTGCTCGTAAATGTACAGGATTTAATCTGGACGCCTGAAAATGAAATGAAAGATAAGCTTAGTGAAGTAAAAGAAAAGCTTGATAATGGTGACATTACTGATACAGAGGTCATCGTTGTTGGTAATGTTAACGGTGCATCCACTGAGGAAGTATTTAATAAGCTTGACATATCAACCAATAAAGATGGGCAAATTGAGCTTGGCGAAGGATGGAGCGCAGGCAAGGCTTATAATGAAAGCTTTACCGAATTCACCAATAAAGATGATAGCGTAACTATCTTAGTAGAAACCATGAAGCTTGATACTGGTGTATAATAAATAAATAATAAATTGATTAAATCCCCCTTAGGGCCACGGCTCTAAGGGGGATTTAAATTTATTATATTTATGTTTTAATACAAAATAAATTTAGGGAATATAATCTTAGAATGCGCCATGCTCAAAAAGTATTTTAACACCAATACTTATTAAGATAAATCCCCCAAAGATATTCGCATATTTTGCAATATTAACCTTGTTTTGCAAAATAGCATGGCTTAAGTACATGCCCACTGCTGTAGCTAGAAAGCAAGTCAGGCTAATGCTTATCACAGTCCATAAAACATTGATATTTAACGCTGTAAAAGAAATGCCTACGGCTAGAGTATCCACGCTGGTGGCAAAGGCTAACATAAGCAAAGCCAAGCCTTTTGTTAAATCAATGTTTTCATCTTCAGGGTTTTGTATGGCCTCCCAAATCATTTTTCCACCCACGAATGCAAGCAAGATGAAGGCCACCCAATGATCAAACGCCCCGATTATATCCTTTAATTGCAGTGCAAAAAACCAACCAAGGCTTGGCATAAGAAAATGCATCACGCCAAAAGTTCCTGCCATGCGCAAGACTTGCCTATGCGAACAGCCATTTGCCCCAGCAATCACAGCTACGGAAAATGCATCCACAGAAAGGGCTAAGGATAAAATTAATATTTCAGCAATAGTCATAATTTACCATCATTTACAGCTCAAAATGCGAGCACACAATGCAAAATTATAATATAAATTGGAACAAATAACCAGCTGAAATAGCCATACCTAAAATCACCACTAAAAAGGCAATAATCATAGGGGTTCGGAACATAGATTTTAACAAAATAACTTCAGTTAAGCTTGCGCCACCGCCACCAATAATTAAAGCCATCACAGCACCAAGCCCCATGCCCTTACCCACAAGGACAGAGCTTAAAGGAATTAAAGCCTCCACCCGAACATATAGCGGGATGCCAATAATTGCTGCAATCGGCACGGCAAACAAACTGTCGCCGCTGGCATATTTTGCAATAAAATCACTAGGAACAAAGCCATAAACCAAGGCACCTAACGACACACCAAATAGCAGATACACAAAAATTTGTTTAAATTGCAGCCAAGCATCGGCAAAGGCAAGTTTTATTCTTTGTTTAAAACTTATTGCACCCACAGGGCTTGAGCTTGTGCCACAGCATGAATCGTTTGTGGATTTATCACCACCGCAGCAAGAGCTTTTTGTTTCATCACCGCCGCAGCAGGAGCTTTTTGTTTCATCTCCGCCGCAGCAAGAGCTTTGAGCCTCTAGGGGTTGCAAGGGTTTCAATGGTTGCAAGGTTTGTTCAGCGTTACAAGAGCAAGGGCTTTTGACATGCTCCATGCCTTGCTTTGCATGACTGTCACCACAACAAGAATTTTCAATTTTTAATTCCTGCAAAGGAGTTGAACAGCAAGCACTGGCTTGTTGCAATGGCTCAAGAGTTTGCAAGGGTTTTGCAGTTGAGCAACAAGAGCTTTCAACCTGATGCATTGGCTGCAAGGGTTGCAAAGTTTGTAGGGTGTTTAGCGGTTTTAACTCTTTATGTTTTTTTGAAGTTCCACAACAGCTTGAGCTAGATTGCGTAGCACTTTCAGGGATGACATACTGCTCATACTTCATTTTATTTAAAACATAGCCAGCAACAAGAGAGGTTAACAAGGCCACAGCAGTGTAAATAATTGCCACTTTAAGGCCAAAAGTCGCTACAAAAAGTCCTAAAATTATTGGATTTAGTAATGGAGATGCAAAAAGGAATGTAAGAGTTGGGCCAAAACCTGCTTTGGCCTTTAATAAGCCTCGCAACATTGGTATGGTTGAACAACTGCAAAATGGCGTAATTGCGCCAATGAGCGCTGCTAAAAAGTAGCCGCGCCCATGCGAGCCACCCAGCAATGCTTGTACTTTTGAATCTGGTATGTACTGTTGTAAAATGTTTACAGCGGCACTAATTAAAATAAATAAAATCGACAACTCAGCACCGAGGAATAAAAACATTCCCATGGTATCAATAAACATTGCGTAATAATCTTGCATGGCAAACTCCATAAATTTGATAATTCTAGTATAATCAAAATATTTCCCTTGTCAAGATATTTTCGTTATACTAGAATTATAAAAATAAAATCGCAAAACACACAAGGAAACAGCCTATGGATATTGATAATGCAGCCTTAACACTTAAGGAATTAGGCCATACTACACGCTTAACAATCTACAAGCGTTTAGTTAGAGCTGGGGAAGGGGGGCTCACTGTGGGGGACTTGCAAAAAGAGCTTGCAATACCAGCATCTACACTTAGCCACCATATTGCGGCT